>JARIEI010000049.1 GCA_029256845.1 Ruminococcus sp.
TGCCGTTTTACTGTGGAGCAATAAAAAATTATCTGAAATACTAGATCCCTATCTTGTTATTCTTAATAGCCTTCCAAAATCCGCACTTGCTCCTCTTCTTATCGTTTGGCTTGGTGCTACAAAAACAACCATTATTGTTTCCGGGATCTCTGTGGCAATTTTTGGAAGTATTCTAAATCTTTACACCGTTTTTTCCTCTGTGGACAAAGAAACAATAAAACTTATTTATACTTTACGAGGGAACAAATTTCATGTGTTGACAAAAGTAATTCTCCCCGGTTGCATTCCAGCGATCATCAGTAATATGAAAGTTAATATTGGTCTTTGTCTTGTCGGTGTCATTATCGGAGAGTTTTTAGCTGCACGTTCAGGTCTTGGATACCTAATTATTTATTCTTCTCAAGTCTTACACTGCGAACGGGTAGTGATACAATTCGATCTCCTAAGTAACATTCTAACACTTTCTCATCTATTTTCATTTATACACCATTTTCCTTTTCCACCGACTCCATTGAAATGTATTCGTCCATCTTGACGAAGCTTTTTAATTCGGTAATTAGCTGTTGATAAACTTATATTTTCTTTTTCAGCAATTTCCTTTGCTGTAATATTGGGTTTTTCTCTCATATATTCTATGATTCGTTCCCTTTCTAGCTGTTTTCTATCTCTATATACAAAATCTTCTGGCAAGGGGAATCGAATTACGAACGCACCCTCAAAATCTTCTGTGATTTCATACATTGTTTGAAAGGATTTTGGATCAATTCCTAACATTTTATCCATATAAAATCGAATTTCAAGATATTTTCTATGCACATATATTGTATCTATGTTGTCTATCATTTCTGAAACAGTTGCTTTTTCTATTGTTTCTGTCTCTAATTTGTATTTGATACTTTGCATTCTTTGTTCGAAACTTAATTTTGCTTGTTCTAATTGTGAAATTGATTGCAACTCTTTTTCAATGCTGGCTTTCTTGTCATCCAATTCTACCTTTTTCTTCTTGTAAATTTCATCCGTAATCACATCATTTAAAAGTTTATTCAGCAATTTTTCTTGTAACTGTATTACATTTTTTAGTTGTTTTTCTAACCCCCTTTGTTGCTCTTCTTTATCTGTGTGTTGCAATACTTTTTCCAATAAAGAAATTGTCCTTTCAACAATACTCTTTGAATCCAACTGATACCCTTTATAGTACTGTTCACAAATTTGTTTCAGCATCGCAAACATTTTATTTTCTTCTATACAAATGTTTTTACATTTTTCTTTTCCATGACATAGATATTCACTGCATTTCCATTCAATCACATACTCCTTTGTTTTATATTTCTTTCTGTAAGTTCTATAATAAGGGCTTCCGCATACTCCACATCTTAATTTTCCTGACAGATCATATTTTCCTACATGATTCCCTTTCGGATAATATGTATCAACATTCCTTTTTTGCGCCCTTAGGTCCATTGCATGATTTGCTTCTTCCCATTCTTCTTCTGATACGCATGCCGGGACTGCATTTTGATGAATTTCCCATTGTTCTTTTGGTAAATACACTTCTTTTTTCAAGTCAAAGTCATAGTGTCTTTTGTTTTGTACAATTGTACCACATCGAATGGGATTCCGAATAATTTTTCGAATTGCCTGCTCTGAAAACACTCTCCCTCTCCGATCACGATACCCTCTTTCTTCAAGTATATGGGCAATTACTATACTTCCATGATTTTTAGCCAAGTGAAAGATAAGGCGGATAACCTCCGCCTCATTTTCATCTAATATGTATTTTCCTTTGGCAATCTTCTTCAACCCATAAGTTTGTGATGGAATGACAAAAGTTTTCCCTAGTTTTTGTCTATTTTTATGAGCATTATTGATTTTCTTTGATAATTCTCGACTATATTCTTCTGCTAAGATTGCTTTAATTCCTGTAATCAATGAATCATCTGCAGAATAAAACTTATTTTCTAAATACATAAACAAACGTTTCCCGTTTGTAACAAGACGATCCAAAAACAAATACCAATCTTTTGTGTTTCGCATCAAACGATCTTGGCTTTTAATCACAACAATATCAAATCTATCATTTTGTAAATCTTCATATAATTGTTGATATTTTTTTCGTTTTTCTGTAGAAGTGCCACTTTTTGCTTCTATATACTCCCCTATCAACATCCAACCTTTTTCCTTAACTGTATTTCTTGCTTCCTCAGTCTGTTTTTTTAAAGCATCTTGCTGACTTTCTTCTTCCGTACTACAACGGCAATAAATCACTGCACGATACACTTTCATAGATTCCACATATGCAGGATCTTTTCTGCTTCAATTTGTTCTTCTATAGAAATCAAATTATTCTCTTGTAATATTTTTAAAATTTTCTCTATAATACGTGTTTCCATACATTCCTTCACCGCCATCATCAATTTCTTAAATTATATTATAATTCTTTTTATGAAATTCCTTTTTCTTTGCTTTAATCGGCCGATATATTATATAGAAATATTTTAAAACAATATTCAGAAAGGTGATTGATGATGAATATCCCAAAACTTACAACAAACTCTTCCACTGGAACTGCTTCTGTTGCAGCGATCCCCTCTCAAAAAATAGATAATACTTCTACAATTGATGCTACTGAGAAATTGATCAATGAATTGAAAAACAGTTATAAAAATATTCATTTTGACTATATTGATTTCACAAATAAAGACCAGCTCAAAAATTATGCCGCCTCTCAACAAGGAACAAATCATGTTGTAATTTCCAAAGAACTATTAGATAAAATGGTTTCTGATACTTCCTTACAGACAAAAGTAAAGGATGTTTTAAACTCTTTTTCTAAATATCAATCGAATGCTTTATCTGAAGCTTATCTCACAAACAAAAAGTTACTAGGCATGGGGTTAGTAATAGATGAAAACGGTGAAGTATCCAAATGGACTACGACCAAAGAACTTCCAGAGCAAAAAAATCCATCTACCGAAATTCCAACTCCTCCCACTTCTCATTCTGTGAGTACACCAGATAAGAAAAAGAATCCTTATTCTACTCCTTATAAATACTCTCAGAGCAGTCAGATGATGCAGCTTGCAAATGCGAAAAACGTTTCCTCTGTTCGCGGGCTAATTGCATCTAGTCATAGTGAGATTGGAAAAGTCAAACTAAAAGTTTCTGATCCAAAAGAAGCTGCTGCAATTATCCGAAAAATTAAAGTTGTGATTCAAAAAGGAAACATTAAAATTTCACGTCTCCATCGTGAGGAACGACTTTTTCAAGCAGAACGAAGAGCTGCAAAGAGACACAAAGAAATGGAAGAACGACAATTAGCAGAAGAACTTCGAAAAAAGAAGATTGCGCGGAAAGCTCAGGAACATTGTCAGACTGCTTCCTTTGATGACATTTGGGGAAAGCCTTCGTTAAATGAGGAGCGCTATCGACAAATCAGTGAACAGTATGCCGCATCCATGCCAACCCTTCCTGATTCTGCGATTTCTGGTATTTCGATGGCAATGTCTTCTGCGCCAACCCCTTCCACAGAGGTGATTATAAGTCCTATTACTACTATTGATTGTTCCGTATAAATCATTTAACCACTCACTCATAAGGAACGTAAAACCTCCAAGCTAAGACCATTTTATCTTAGTTTGGAGGTTTTCTATATTACAAAAACGTTCCATTTAATAATTTTTCTGCTCCATTTTGAATAGATGTTTCGTGTAATGGATCATACTTTTTATATAATACCTCTGGTTTGATTTGTTCTACAATTTCTTTCGAAGACAGTTCATATTTCCATTGAATATACGTATAGAGATCTGCCATCCAATCTAATATAAACTCATCAAAATCTTTGCTTATTTCTTTTTTGGTGTCCGCCTCAATTCCTATACTTCCTAGAATCTGTTTTGGTGTTTTATTTAGATACAACGGATTTCCTTTATCCATATATTCCCTATATTGACTTTTCATATACTCTGTAATTATTGGAAAAGGTTCCGCGCAATTTCTCCCAATCAACCGGAAAAGATAACGACTTTTCTGTAGCATGCTGTCTAAATAACATTCATCATATGCTGCCATTTTTATATTCTCCACTTTCTTTATTGTAGATTAGTCTACTTTTTATTGCACGTCTTGCTGTAATACCTGGAACTTCATATCCGTCCACTAAAATTGCTCTCATACGTGTTGATAAAAATTTATTCACTTCTCTTCTTGCATATTTGTCTGCATTTTCATATTCTTCATTATACTGAGCCTGATAGGATTCTATCCATTGTATATGTTCAAATGCTTTTTCTGACTTTAAAAAAATTTGGTTTCCAAGTGAACCTTTATAAAATAATCTTTGAACTTCATATAAGTTAATCTGGTTTAGCAAAAATGCTTCAATTACCTGAGTGTAACTATCATCCGCACGATATCCTTTTATGATATCGTATTGTGCATCTTGGGGACGATACTGTGCAACTAATTGCTCTCCAACAATATTAGCCATCTCCTGATTTGTTCCACGATTTGCAACCACTTCTGCAATCCATGCAAGCACTCCACATTCATTAAGATCCAACACTTTTAATTTCTCAATTTCCAAATGATAAACATTTACAATTGCTTTTTCAGGGTTTCCATTTAACGTTGCCCAGCTTTTTGCCCGTTCTTCGTATTGTGTAGTATAAAATCCATTTCCATAATCATTATTTGTTTTTCCTCCTAAATAGCAAGGTTTTTGTATTGTATGATCAGAACCATGGAAAACTTTTATCATTTCTACACATCCTCTCTTATCAAATATTACTTTGTACCTATTATAGCAATATCTACTTTATTTCACAACTCTTGTTTCCCTCAAGTATGTATGGATTATCATTGTATCAGTACCCGTTCGCAGGTCTTTAAAATGGATTGGCTTTTAATGTCGATTGTTCTTCTTTGCATGATGGCAATGGCATTGTACGCAATTATCAACTATATTGAAAAAAAAATCAATCACTAAACAAAAAATGAGTCACAAAATGGAGCCTGCATACTTCTGCTGTCCCCGATTTTGTACTCATTCTACATAGTTCTAACTATAATCCACAGTGTAAGATTTTTCACTTACTGAAATTTTGCCCAGTAACCTTGAATAAAGATAAATAAAACAATAAGTGGAAGAATATACGATACATATGCTCTCACCCACTTAGGAAATTGAATTCCTTCTCCTGTGTTCGCTTCTTTCATAAAGTTCTTCCACCCCCATCCATATCGACTTGTACAGAACAAAAGATATACAAGACTTCCTAGTGGAAGTAAATTATTGCTTACAAGAAAATCTTCAAAATCAAGAATATTTCCTCCCATTAGAGTAATTCCACTTAAGACGTTAAACCCGAGAATACAAGGCATAGACAATATAATCACTGCAATCATATTGAAAAATACCGCTTTCTTACGACTACATCCTGTTAAATCCATTGCAAAAGAAATAATATTTTCAAAAACTGCAATAATGGTGGATGCGGCTGCAAAGAACATGCACAAGAAGAATAACGTTCCCCAAATTCTTCCACCGCCCATGGCATTAAAAATATTTGGAAGGGTAATAAAAATAAGCATCGGACCACTTCCTGGGTTTACACCAAAAGCAAAACAAGCTGGAAAAATAATCAGTCCTGCAATTAACGCAACCGCAGTATCTAATATTGTGATATACACTGCTTCTCCTGTTAACGTTCGTTTTTTATCAATGTAACTACCAAAAATGGCAAGTGCACCAATACCAAGACTTAGAGTGAAAAACGCTTGACCCATAGCCGCAAAAATGGCTTCTTTCATGCCATTTTCTCTCAATTTTCCGAAATCAGGATACAAATAAAAACGAAGTCCTTCTCCTGCACCCACAAGTGTACTTGAGCGAACCGCCAGTACCAACATGAGTACTAAAAGAATTAACATCATGATTTTTGTGATTTTTTCTACTCCTTTTTCTAGACCTTGTGCACAAATAGCAAAGCAAAGAATCACTACAAAAATCATGCAAACTGTCATAAGAATAGGACGTTGTGTCAAATTAGAAAATTCATTTTCAATAGCCTTAGAGTCTAGTCCTGTAAATTTTCCTGATGCCATTTTGATAAAATAAAGAAACATCCATCCTCCAATGGTAGTATAAAACATCATCAACAAATAGTTTCCTGCTATTGCTCCGTACTTATACCAATGCCATTTACTTCCTTTTGGTTCTAATTTATCAAACGATAACGCTGCACTTGCCTGACTGCTGCGTCCAACAGCAAATTCCATGACCATAATAGGTAATCCTAAGATCAAAAGAAAGAATAAATAAATCAATACAAAGGCAGCTCCCCCATACTGTCCTGTAATATATGGAAATCTCCACACATTTCCTAACCCAATGGCGCATCCTGCCGATATCAGGATGAACCCAAGTCTGGAACCAAACTTTTCTCTCTTCATGCTATAGCCCCTTTCTCATCTCATATTTCGTTCTTTAATACTTCTTCTAAAAGCGTTTCACTTTAAAGCATTAAAGCAACATGAAGATATACTATCATAGAGCATATTTTCTGTCAACCTTGCCTTCTTCTTTCTTACCACTTTCTATAACATACACAAAAAAATTCCTATCGACAAAAAAGGACCAAATGCTATGATATCTTTTGACTTATGTTTCTTTAAACCTTGTGCAAAAATAATATATGCTCCTGCCAAAAAAATACTAATACAAAATGCACTCCACATTTTTCTTGCACCTAAATAAATTCCTGCAGCCCCTGCAAGTTTTAGATCACCCATCCCAAAACTATTGGGAAAAATTTGATTCAAGAGAAACATTGGAATGCTGACAGAAACAAGACCAAGCACCTGTTTCGTCCACCCCCATTGCTGTATGTATCCCCCTTTCATAATCCCAATCAAAAAAATTAAGATTATGTATTGATTTCGAATCTTTCTCTCTTTCCAATCTTGATAAGTAATTAAAATAAGCAATACAGTCATACATAATTTTAAATTAAATTCCAAACTATTCTTCTAACTGCGATTCTTCTTCCACTTCATAGTATTTGATCAATGCCTGTGTCCCAAGATCCCCACAACCTTCAGACTGCAATTCTTCATAATGAGATAAAACCAAACTTAATGTTTCTAAATTTAATTCGCTCATATTTGACTCAATCAAAGCAATTTTCATATCTTTCACAAAATGTTTAACAAAAAAGCCCGGTGCATAATCTTTTTCTACAATCTTCTTTCCCAAAAGATCTAATTGTTTGCTCCCTGCTGCACCTTTAGACACTGCCTCTAGAGCTTTTGGCACATCAAGTCCTTTGGCACTTGCATACGATACTGCCTCACAAATCCCTGAAAGTGTTCCTGCTATCATAATTTGATTCATCATCTTACAATGCTGTCCACTTCCTGCTTTTCCCTGATAACTAATTGTCTTCCCCATTGCTCGAAACAATGGGATACAATATTCAAAATCTTCTTTATCTCCACCGACCATAATGGATAACGTTCCATTAATTGCACCAAGATCTCCTCCTGTCACAGGTGCATCTAACACATGCATCCCTCTTTTAGTACCTTCTTCATAAATCTTTTCAGAGATTTTAGGACTTGTTGTTGTCATATCAATTAGGTAAGTCCCTTTTTTCACACTATCTAGAATCGTTCCTTCCTCAAAATAAACTTCTTCCACATCTTTTGGAAATCCGACCATTGTAATGACCTTATCGCAATCTTTTACACAATCCTTGATTGTAGAATGATACACTGCCCCTGAAACAAGTAAATCATTTATTTTTGATTTATCTCTTACATATACACTGACTTCATATCCCGCTTTCATTAAATTCCGAATCATTGGTTTTCCCATGATTCCCGCTCCAATAAATCCGATCTTCTCCATAACTGTACCTTTCCTTTACAATGTTAATAATTCCATTATAACAACTTTTTAAAAAATAAAAAGCATAAAATAGTTGAAATATCATTTAAAAAGTTATATAATAACAAAGGTTATTTTAATTGAACCAGCTGAAATAGCTCAGTCGGTAGAGCACTTCACTCGTAATGAAGGGGTCGTCGGTTCGAATCCGATTTTCAGCTTGTCTAAAAACAATGCTATTGTTTTACTCGTAATGAGAAAGAGATTGACTGTTAATTGATAGTTTTTCCTATCTCAAGGTATAGAAAGAGAGGAAGATGTTTTGTATTACATCTCCCTCTCTTTTTATTTTTCCTCTTGAGCCATATGCACTGTAAGCTGATTATATGGGATATCGATTCCTTCTTGATCAAATGCTAGTTTAATTTGCTCTAAAAGTTTCCACCGCACTGGCCAATATTCTTCTGTTTTTACCCAAGCACGTATTCCAAGTACAACAGAACTATCTGCCAAGGAGTCTACAAATACCTTAATATCTTCTTCTTGTATAATACCATTTTGCTCAGACAGAAGTCTTTCCAAAATCTCTTTTGCTTTTTGAAGATTTGACTGATAAGAAATCCCTACTTTTAAATCCAACTGTCTCTCTGGTTTGGCCGTCACATTAATTATTGTACTATTTACAAGGGTTCCATTTGGAATAATAATGGTTTTATTATCCAATGTAGATAACTTCGTATAAAAAATCTGAATTTCTTTTACCGTTCCTTCTGTTTTCCCACCATTTTCAATAATGTAATCTCCTACAACAAATGGTTTCAAAACTAAAATCAAAATTCCTCCTGCAAAGTTTGACAAACTTCCTTGCAGTGCCAAACCAACAGCCACTCCTGCTGATGCGATCAACGCAGCAACTGACGATGACTCTACCCCCAATTTTGTTGCAATGATAAAGATGAGCAATGCATATAAGAAAAATTTTAGCATGGAGTCTACAAATTGAGCTACCCCTTTATCTGCATTCGTCCGTTCAATAGAATGACGTACAATTTTACGAATCCATTGAATGACAATCCTCCCTATGATAAATAACACAATTACCAAAACAACTCGAAATCCAAAGTCAATCAACCGAGGAATATGATCTTGAACATATTGTGCAAGCCGTCCGGCTTCTTTTGTTACTTCTTCTGCTACCTGCTCTGCTGTCTGAGCATTTCCTGTTCCATTCATCCTTCGTTACGTTCCTTTCATTATTTAAGTGATAGAAATGCACAAAGATTTCCACGTTTATCTCCTGTTGCTCTATGTGAATACATCAGTTCACTATTGCAATGTGTGCATATATTTGTAACTGCTATGTGGTCTTTTTGAATCCCTGCTTCAAGAAAAATCAACTCATTCGCTTTCCATAAATTTAATTGATAATGTCCATTTGATTTGCGGTAAAAAAGAGCGTCATGATGTTTTTCAGAAAATTGAGAACGAAATCGATCTATTACATCTTCACTTACTTCATAACATTCCTGACAAATAGATGGTCCAATCGCTGCCAAAATATGTTCTGGTTTACTCCCAAAATTTTCTTGCATACAACGAATCGTATTTTCCCCAATTTTCCCAACAGTTCCCCTCCAACCTGAGTGAGACAAGCCAATTACTTTTTTTACTGGATCTAGAAAAAATAAAGGCACACAATCTGCAAAGAATGTTACAAGACAAAGATCTTTCTCATCTGTCACCAATCCATCTACATTCTCATAATTTCTAGGGCATATAATTCCCATTCCACGTTCTGCCTTAGTTACAACACGTACATTTGTTGTATGTGTTTGATGTGCAAATACCATATTTTCTGGTTTTACCCCAATTGCTTTTCCAATTCGATTAAAATTTTCTCTTACATCCTCTTCTCGATCTCCTCGTGTAAAACTTAAATTCAAGGAAGACCAACACCCTTTACTTACGCCTCCTAATCTGGTAGAAAATCCATGATACACAAGTCCTGTCTTTTCCAACATAGGATAAGAAAGATAAGGGGTATCACCTTCTACTTCTGTAAAAACTTGT
Source organism: Ruminococcus sp. (assembly GCA_029256845.1). GTDB lineage: Bacteria > Bacillota > Clostridia > Lachnospirales > Lachnospiraceae > JAHHTM01. The sequence goes on from JARIEI010000049.1 coordinate 9,959, forward strand.
TCTCGGTTTTTATAGTGGAACCCAAGGCTCATATCTTTTCTCCTTTTTATCAAATTCTTGCATCAAACGCATTTTTTAGATGAATCATTCGTTTTCCTTCTATACCAATCACATCAAAACGACATTTTTTATGGTTCAAATGCCGCTCTGATAAAAACCAAAATGCACTTCTACTGATTCGCTTTTGTTTTCTTTCATCCACTGCTTCTAACGCAGTATGAGAGCAAGTACGATACTTTACTTCACAAAACACGATACATTCTTCCTCCATTGTGATAATATCAATTTCTCCCATGGGACATCTGTAGTTCACTTGAAGGATAACATATCCTTGTTTTTCTAGGTATTTTGCAGCAATCTGTTCATATTTTGCTCCAACTTTTTTCTTATTCTTTTTTTCCAATTGTTTTTTTCGACTGCATGCACTATTTCCAACCCCTTTGGTATTGTGCTTTTATACGAAATTTTTTATAAATGTTTTTCTATGAATAGGGGTTACACCATATGTTTTCAATGCTTCGATATGGGTAGCTGACCCATACCCTTTATTTCTTGCAAACCCATATTCTGGCATTATTTTATCATATTCCATCATCAATCGATCTCTCGTGACTTTAGCTATAATACTTGCCGCCGCGATTGATACACTCTTTGCATCCCCTTTTATAATAGGCACCTGACGAATGGTAATGCCTGGAATTCGAACCGCATCATTTAACAAAAGATCTGGAGACTTATTTAAATCTGAAATTGCAATCCGCATTGCTTCATAGGTAGCCTGCAAAATGTTGATTTCATCAATTCTAGCTGGACTTGCCATTCCTACACCCACCGCAATAGCTTTCTCCATAATTTCATCATACAATTCATCTCTTTTTTTTGCACTTAACTTTTTCGAATCGTTTAAATACAAGATTTCACAATTTTGGGGAAGAATGACCGCTCCTGCAACAACTGGTCCTGCAAGTGGACCTCGTCCTGCCTCATCTATTCCACAAATATAGGCATAGTCTTTATACTCGTTCTCATATATCCTCATTTGCTCCAAGCGTATTCTTTCTTGATTTTCCTTTTCTTCTTGCTTTTTAAATCTAGTAATAAGTTGTTTTACCCCTGCTCGTTCATCTTGTTCATACTTTTCGTACAAGACAGGTAAGCTTTCTCTATTCGCCTGCTCAAATTCCCATCTAATCTGCTGTATACTATTTTTCATGTGCAATTACCCCAAAAGAACGAAACGGCCATATTCGAATCCATGCTCTTCCAGCAAGTTCTTTTTTGTGAAGTACACCTACCTGCTCACTTCGACTGTCCTTACTATGATTTCTATTATCTCCCAATACAAAGTATTCATCCGGACCTAACGTAATCGGATTGTCAGCAATTCCTGCCTCCTCCATTTTTTCTTTCCCAAAATTTTCCTCCAATTTTTCTCCATTTATGTAAACAGCACCATCTTTGATTTGTATGGTTTCTCCAGGCATACCAATAATTCGCTTGATATAATACACATTTTTTTCATAACGATATGGAAAAATAATAACATCAAATCTTTCTGGATCTCTAAATCGATAAGAAACTTTGTCTACAATAAGATTATCTCCATCAAAAAGTGTATTTTCCATGGATCTTCCTTCCACTCGTGTCCGCTGTCCAATAAAAGTCGTGATAAACCAAGTTAAGGCAAAAATAAATAGGATATATAAAATCCAACTAAGGACCTCGCGTATTTTACTTTTCTTCTCCATCTTTTTCCTTCTTTCAACTTATTTACGTTTATTAAATTATGATTCATATTCGTTTGGAATTTCAAGAGTAATTTTTCCAATTCGACCATTGCGAAAATCGTCTAATAAAAGCCTAGCAGCTTTTTCTGTATCAAGTTCATTTCCTTTTAATAAACAATGTCTACTTTGTGCTATTTGCTTTAGTCCTGCATACTGATCTTGTGTTTCTTCAATGGCATATTTAGACTGTAATATTCCTGGATATGTTTTAACTAAAAATCCAATCAGTTCCATTGCCAATTCTTCTACATTCAATATTTCATCTTTGATAGAACCAATCAAAGCTAATCGAAGCCCCACCATCTGATCTTCAAATTTAGGCCACAAGATTCCTGGTGTATCCAAAAGTTCAACATTCTTATTCAAACGAATCCATTGTTTTCCTTTTGTAACTCCTGGTTTATTTCCTGTCTTCGTACAAGCTTTTCCTGCAAGTGCGTTGATAAAAGTGGATTTTCCAACATTTGGTATTCCAACTACCATAGCTCGTACCGGACGATTTAAAATTCCTCGTTTCCGATCGCGTTCAATTTTTTCTTTGCACGCTTCTTGTATTACTCCGTGGATTGATTTTACGCCTCCACCTTTTCTAGAATTAATTTTTAAGACAGAGTATCCCCTCTCTTTAAAATATAACGCCCATGCTTCTGTTTGTTTTTCTTCTGCTAAATCTGATTTATTCAAAAGAATTAATCTTGCCTTACTTTTTCCTAATTCATCAATTTCTGGATTTCTGCTACTCATAGGAATCCTTGCATCTACAAGTTCAATAACAAGATCTATTAATTTTATATTCTCCTGCATCATACGCTTTGCTTTTGTCATATGACCTGGATACCACTGAAAATTCATATTATACCTCTCTATCTTACGGTTTTTTGATCAATCCAATCCGATCTAGCGGACTTGCAATAAACCAAACTTTTCCATAAATATCTTTTTTTTCCACATTACCTATATCAGCTTTTCGACTATCATCACTACTTGTTGAGTTATCTCCCAATACAAAATATTCTTCTTTCCCCAACTTTAGTGGTTCTGCTGCAACCCCTGCACTTTGTAGATCATTTACATAAATTTGTTCTTTCATCTTATTTCCATTAATGTAAACTTCACCGTCTTTAATCTGAATAGTCTCCCCTGGAAGTCCGACAATTCGCTTGATGGAATAGTGACTGCTAGAATTTCCTCCTGGCTTAAATGCAACAATATCTCCTCGTTTTGGTGAAAATATCAGATATTTTGCACGATTCACAAAAACTACGTCCGCATTTTTTAATATCGGTTTCATAGAGTCTCCTGCATTGCTTACCCTTTGACCAAATCCAATTACAAGTAAAAAAGCAACAATGCACACCAAAATAATTTCTAAAGCCCAACATAGACTCTCCCTTACTTGCCTTAGGATTTTCCTTCTTTTCTTCCGAAACGCCTTTTTATCAAACCGAATTTTCCTTTTTTTCATCTTTTTCTTAGAAAGTAAATTTTTTTCTTTTTCTCGGTTTTGTTTACTCATAGTTTACCCCTTATAATCCCATAATGGAAAAGGGACAATATACATACTGTACTTGTCCCTCTTAAAGTCATTATTTTACTAACTCTTTAACCTTAGCTCTCTTACCAACGCGTCCTCTTAAGTAGTTAAGTTTTGCTCTTCTTACTTTACCTCTACGAACAACTTCTACATTTTCAACGTTTGGTGAGTGTAATGGCCAAGTCTTCTCAACACCTACTCCGTTAGACTGTTTTCTTACTGTGAAAGTAGCTCTTGTGCTTC
>JARIEI010000071.1 GCA_029256845.1 Ruminococcus sp.
AACTGTGTTACAATCAAATAGCTGTTTAGAAAAATTAATAATTATATTTTAAATAGAGAGGTGAAAATCATGAGAGAAGGAATACATCCAGAATACCATCAGGCAACAGTAACATGCAACTGTGGAAACACATTTGTAACAGGTTCTACAAAAGAAAATATCCACGTAGAAATTTGTTCAAAATGTCATCCATTCTACACAGGCCAGCAGAAAGCAACTCAGGCTCGTGGACGTGTTGATAAGTTCAACAAAAAATACGGTATTAAATAAGAATGACTTATTGCAGGCTGAGGTGTTATATCTCAGCCTGTTGTGCAATTAAATGAAAATTTGCCAATAAGGTGGAGCTCATAGAAGATGGTCAGCGCTTCCTAGAAGTATCTGGCCGTTTTGTGCTCTATAGACGGGAGGAAGAATGAAATCATCTAACATCGGTGGGCAGGCTGTCTTAGAGGGCATAATGATGAAAAATAAAGATCAGTATGCCGTAGCGGTAAGAAAACCAAATCAAGAAATTGAGGTGGAGGTGCAGCGATATAATAGCATTGTTCCATGGGAGTCGGTAAGGAAGATTCCTTTTATCAGAGGAATTTTTAATTTTATCGATTCCATGATTTTGGGAATGAAAACGTTAATGTTTTCAGCTAGTTTTTTTGAAGAGGAAGAAGCGGAAGAAAAACCGGTTTTGACGAAAGAAGAACAACTGAAAGAAGAAAAAAAAGAAAAAACAATGATGGGGATTGTTGTTGCATTTTCTGTCGTACTTGCGATTGCTATCTTTATGGTGCTTCCATATTTTTTAAGTACACTTCTTAAGAAGGTTGTCTCGTCACGAGCAATTCTTACTGTAATTGAAGGTGGAATACGACTTGCTATTTTTTTGATTTACATACTAGCGATTTCTAAGATGGAAGATATTCAAAGAACGTTTATGTATCATGGAGCGGAGCATAAATGTATAAATTGTATTGAAAATGGATGGAATCTTACAATCGATAATGTTCGCAAAAGTTCTCGGCAACATAAACGTTGTGGAACGAGTTTTTTGTTTTTTGTCATGATTGTTAGTATTGTTTTTTGCTTTTTTATTACTACAGAATCTCCTGTTTTAAGAGTGGTATTTCGTATTGCAATGTTTCCGCTTATTGCAGGAGTATCTTATGAAATTATACGTTTAGCTGGAAATAGTGAAAATATATTCATTAATTTTCTAAGTAAACCAGGATTACTGGTACAGAAAATGACGACAAAGGAGCCAGATGATGGCATGATTGAAGTGGCAATTTGTGCTGTAGAAGCGGTATTCGATTGGAGAGCATATCAAAAAGAGAATTTTAAAGCAGAAGACACACAGGTAGGAGAGACAACACGATGACCATAGAAGAGATGTTTCATAAAGGAAGAAAAGCTCTAGTAGAAGCAAACATTCAAGAAGCAGATCTTGATGCTTTTTACCTTTTGGAATACGTGACAAAAGTTAGTCGCGGGATGTATTTTGCCAGGCCAGAACGCCAGGTTTCCAAAGAGGAACAACAACGATATGAGACCTATATAGAAAAGAGAAAGAACCACATTCCATTGCAACATCTTACTGGGGAACAAGCTTTTATGGGACTTGATTTTCAAGTGACAAAAGATGTGTTGATTCCACGACAAGATACAGAAATTTTGGTAGAAGAGACTTTATCTAGGATTCATGGTCCACAGAAAATTTTAGATGTGTGTACAGGTTCTGGGTGCGTATTGTTAAGTATTTTACATTATGCAGAACAGGAAAAACATTTTTCCATGACAGGAATGGGAATTGATATTTCAGAAAAAGCGTTGGAAGTGGCAAAGAAAAATGCGGAGCGTTTGGGGATTCAAGCAACGTTTATGCAAAGTGACCTATTTGAAAAAGTGACAGGAAGGTGGAATATGATTGTGTCCAATCCTCCCTATATTCGCACAGAAGTAATCCAAACGCTACAAGAAGAAGTTCGACTTTATGATCCGTGGATTGCACTGGATGGAAAAGAAGATGGGCTGTATTTTTACAAGACCATTGTTGATGAAGCACGAAATTATCTTGAAAATGAAGGCACTCTTATGTTTGAAATTGGCCATGACCAGGCAAAGGATGTAATGGAATTGTTAAAAGACGCCGGATACAAAAAGATTGGTGTAAAAAAGGACTTAGCAGGTCTTGACCGAGTTGTATTTGGCGTGTATGATAGGAAAGTAAGTGCCAAAGATTGAATGAAACGGAAAGGATAAAAAACAATGTTTGACAGATTAGAAGATCTTGTGATCCGTTATGAAGAAGTTATGGGCGAGCTGCAGGAGCCTGATGTGGCAAATGATGCGGCGCGTTTTCGAAATTTAATGAAAGAACAAAGTGATCTTGCACCACTGGTAGATACCTTTAAAGAATATAAACAGTGCAAGCAAAATATTGAGGATAGTCTTGCAATGCTGGATGAAGAATCCGATGAGGAGATGCGTGAACTTGCAAAAGAAGAATTAAATGAATCAAAGACACGCGTAGAAGAGTTAGAACAGAAATTAAAGATTCTCCTTCTTCCAAAAGATCCAAACGATGAAAAGAACGTTATTGTTGAAATTCGTGCAGGTGCAGGTGGAGATGAGGCTGCATTGTTTGCGATGGAGATTTATCGAATGTATGTACATTATGCAGAGGATCGTCATTGGAAGATTGAGATGATTTCATTAAATGAGAATGGAATTGGTGGATTTAAAGAATGTGTCTTCATGATTACTGGACAAGGTGCATATTCTCGATTGAAATACGAAAGTGGAGTACATCGTGTACAGAGAGTTCCAGAAACAGAAAGTGGTGGAAGAATTCACACATCTACCATTACTGTAGCAATCATGCCAGAAGCAGAAGATGTGGATATTGTGGTTGATGAAAAAGATGTTCGTATTGATGTTATGCGTGCATCTGGAAATGGTGGACAGTGTGTCAATACGACAGACTCTGCAGTTCGTTTGACACATTATCCAACTGGAATTGTGATTTATAGTCAGACAGAGAAATCACAGCATCAGAATAAAGATAAAGCATTCCGATTGTTGCGTTCTAAACTCTATGATTTAGAGATGGAGAAAAAACAGGCGTCGGAAGCAGAAGCAAGAAGAAGTCAGATTGGTACCGGAGATCGTTCGGAGAAAATTCGAACTTATAATTTCCCACAAGGTCGTGTGACAGATCATAGAATTAAGCTGACTCTTCATAAACTAGATACCATTATGAATGGGGATTTAGATGAAATTATTGACAGCTTGATCGCAGCAGATCAGACTGCCAAACTTGCAAAAATGAATGAGGATTAAGATTCAAAGCTCTATATCAGAAAAATTGATGGTATAGAGCAATTTTTAAATTTATATGCTTATACAATCAAATGGAGAATAGAATGAAACAAAAACTAAAGAAATTAATCTCATATTACAACCCGTACAAATTTTTGTTTTTTAGTGATATGCTATTTGCAATCGTTGGAGCAGCAGTTACACTTGTGATTCCACTTTTGGTCCGTTACGTTACAAACACGGTTGTCTATTTTGAACCGGCACAGGCAAAACACATGATCTTTATGATTGGAATTCTTCTCCTTGTTTTTGTTGCTGTAGAAATGTATTGTAATTTTTACATTGCCTATTACGGACATCAAATGGGAGCACGCATGGAGTCTGATATGCGTAATGAAATTTTTTGTCATTACCAAAAACTTTCTTTTTCTTATTTTAATGATCAAAAAGTAGGACAAATGATGTCTAGGATTACCAGTGATCTTTTCGAGATTAGCGAATTATTACATCATGGGCCGGAAGATCTTGTGATTTCAATCATAAGAATTGTTGGATCCTTTGTCATTCTACTTACTGTAAATGAGAAATTAGCACTTTTGGCTTTTTCTTTTATCCCGGTTATGACCATTTTTGCCATTATGTACAATCGTAAAATGAAACGTGCATTTAAAAGAAATAGAGAAAAAATTGCGGCAATCAATGAACAGATTGAGGATAGCTTGTCTGGAATTAGGGTGGTAAAATCTTTTGCCAATGAAAATGAAGAAATTCGTAAATTTAATGAGGGAAACCAAAATTATGTAAAAGCAAAGAAAAATAGTTATCGTTATATGGGGATCTATTTTTCTGGACTTGGAGCACTTAGCACACTTATAACAGTTGCAGTTTTGATTTTAGGTGTGAATATGCTATTGTCAAACCAAATGAAAGCCACGGATTTGATTACATTTATTTTATATGTTGGGAATTTTACGGATCCAGTGAAAAAACTGGTTGCCTTTACAGAGCAATTTCAAAATGGGATTACTGGATTTGAACGTTTTCAAGAAATTCTTTCTGTAGAACCAGAAGACTTAGAGGAAGAAGGAAAAATACAGTTAGAAGAAGTGCATGGAGCAGTAGAGTTTAAAGATGTTACCTTTTGCTATGAACAAGATCAGGCACCAGTTTTTGAACATTTGAATTTACAGGTAGATGCAGGAGAATATGTTGCGATGGTAGGGCCTTCTGGAGTTGGTAAGACTACATTGTGCAGTTTAATTCCAAGGTTTTATGATACAACAGAGGGTTCAATATTTATAGATGGCAAAGATATTAAATCCATTCAGCTGGAAAGTTTGAGAAATCATATTGGAATTGTGCAGCAAGATATTTATCTTTTTGCAGGTACGATTATGGATAATATTCGCTATGGAAAACCAGGAGCTACAGATGAAGAGGTTATACAAGCGGCGAAAAGAGCAAATGCGCATGGATTTATTTCAGAATTTCCTGAGAATTACAAGACTTATATTGGACAGCGCGGTGTAAAATTGTCAGGGGGGCAAAAACAAAGAATTTCCATTGCACGCGTATTTTTAAAAAATCCAGAAGTACTGATTTTTGATGAAGCAACTTCTGCACTGGATAACGAAAGTGAAAAGATTGTACAAAAATCTATGGATGAACTTGCAAAGGATCGAACAACGTTTGTAATTGCGCATAGATTATCAACAATTCGAAATGCAAAACGTATTTTAGTTTTGACAGAAAAAGGAATTGAAGAATCTGGTACACATGAGCAACTAATGGAAAAGAATGGAATTTATGCAGGACTTTATAACATGCAATTTAGAACTGAAAAATAGAGTAGGAGAAAAAAGATGAAAGATGTTTTAATTGGCTGGTTTATTGAAAATTTAGGTGGTAAAGTAGGAAAAGAGTTTATTGTATTTTTGATTTCTATGGTTCCAATATTGGAACTTAGAGGAGGACTTCTTGCAGCTGGTCCGGCACTTCTTGATGTGGCTAAATGGCAGGCTATTCCGATTAGTATTATTGGAAATTTAATACCGATTCCATTTATTTTGTTGTTGATCACAAAGATTTTCGACTGGATGAAGGGAACAAAGAAGTTAAAACCAATGGTAGAAAAGCTAGAAGCCAAAGCAATGAGTAAAAGTGGTAAAATCGAAAAATATGAGTTTTGGGGATTGGTATTGTTCGTAGGAATTCCTCTTCCGGGAACAGGTGCATGGACAGGATCTCTAATTGCTGCATTACTGGGCATTCGATTCCGAAAAGCATTTCCGGCCATTGTGCTTGGAGTATGCCTTGCGGCGTTTCTTATGACAATTTTGTCCTATACAATTATAGGAGGGATATTTGCATAGAAAAACACATCGTGTACAAAACGTGTACGCGATGTGTTTTTTTAGCAATGACTGGAATTCTCTTTTTCCTCGTTTTCTGTTGCTAAAAGAAAGCGCAAGTATTTATCCAAAGCAATTTGTGAGTTTTTGGAAAGTTTTCGATAGGAATGAATCAGATTTGTTTCTTTTGTTGTGTTGTTTGTAATAGAGATAAGAGACTCTTCCTTTCCTGATATAAGATAATCAATAGAAACATTGAAAAATTTTGCAATCAAAATGAGGCGTTCAAAATCGGGTTGTTTTCCTTTTGTTTCATAACCAGCAACCGCAGATCTTGTGATGCCAAGGTATGACGCAAGTTCTTCTTGTGTAATATGCTTTTCTTCTCGAAGTGCTTTTAATGTAGATGAAAACTTCATAAATGTACCTCCTACATGATTTAGTATTGTAACAGTTTGCGCAGAAAAATTTGTAATATGTGTCGATACTCAACATAAAACAAAAACAAGTTTCAAAACGAAACAACGAGACGCGAAATGAGACACTGTTGATGCCATTGACATGAAAGTTTAAAGTACGTATAATATGAAACAAAGGGAAGACAAGGTATAGAATTTATGAGTAAACAGGGAAAAAATCCCTGTTTATTGTGTCTGTAGAAATAGATGTGTAAATAAGAAAGGAGAAACACGTGGAAACATTACGAGAAAAGACAAAAGAAATTAAAATAGGTAATGTATGGATTGGAGGGCGTTATCCAATTGCAATTCAATCTATGACAAACACAAAAACAGAGGATGTGTCGGCTACAGTGAGGCAAATCCTTGCGTTAGAAGCAGCAGGGTGTGAGATCATTCGCTGTGCTGTTCCTACCATGGAGGCCGCGGTGGCATTAAAAGAGATTAAAAAGCAGATACATATTCCGTTAGTAGCAGATATTCATTTTGATTATCGTCTTGCGATTGCAGCTATTGAAAACGGAGCAGATAAGATTCGAATTAATCCAGGTAATATTGGAAGCGAGGATCGGCTTCGTGCAGTTGTTGAAAAAGCAAAAGAATACCAGGTGCCAATCCGAGTGGGAGTAAACAGTGGGTCACTGGAAAAAAATCTTGTGGAAAAGTATGGTGGAGTGACCGCAGAAGGAATCGTAGAAAGTGCCCTTGATAAAGTGCGCATGATTGAAGAGATGGGATATGATAATCTAGTTGTTAGTATTAAATCATCAGATGTAATGATGTGTGTGAAAGCACATGAGATGATAGCCAAACAATGTCCTTATCCACTTCATGTAGGAATTACAGAAGCGGGTACACTTTATTCGGGAAATGTAAAATCTTCTGTTGGACTTGGTATCATTCTAAATGCAGGAATTGGAAATACCATTCGAGTATCGTTGACAGGAGATCCTTTAGAAGAAGTGAAGACAGCACGGCTCATTCTAAAAACATTAGGCTTTCGAACTGGGGGAATTGAAGTGGTTTCCTGTCCAACTTGCGGTCGTACAAAAATCAATCTGATTGAACTTGCAAATAAAGTGGAGACAATGGTTGCAGATATTCCGCTAGATATTAAAGTTGCAGTAATGGGATGTGTTGTAAATGGACCTGGAGAGGCAAAAGAAGCAGATATAGGAATCGCAGGTGGAATCGGGGAAGGCCTTCTGATAAAAAAAGGAGAGATTGTAAAGAAAGTAAAAGAAGAAGAGCTTCTTGAAACATTGCGTCAGGAGTTATTAAATTGGAAAGAATAGGACATACAAAAACGTTTTTCTCGGCATTTCCCACCTTGAAAGTGGATGACAAAATCAAAATGCTATTTGAGACAGTGGAAGTTATAAAGATAACAACAAATTCAAAAAGAGAAGTATTACGAATCCATATACTGAGCAGGCATTTGATCAAAAAAAAGCAAATTTGGAAAATAGAACAGTTGATTCAAAAACAACTGTTTGCACATACACAGATTGAGATTATGATTATCGAAACTTATCAGTTATCCGAACAGTATAATGCAAAGACTCTTATGAAAGAATATAAAGAAAGCATTTGTGAAGAACTTGCACGAGAAAGTATTCTTGCAGCAAATATGTTTGAAAAATCGCAGATTGATTATCCGGAAGATAGTGTACTGTCCATCCAAATTCCGGACAGCATTGTGTCAAAGGGAAAACAAGAAAAAATCTTAGAGTTGTTACATGAGATTTATGACCAACGTTTCCAAATCCCAGTAGATATTAAGATGTCTTGTATTCCAATGGAATCCAAAGAAGAAGATTCTTTTGATGATCAGATGATTCAAAGTCAGATCAATGCAATCTTTGACAGACATCACAGTTTAACAACTGATACAAAAGAAGACAGAACAGACGAAGCGGAAAGTGGACAAAAAAATAGAAGAGAAGGATCAAAAGGAAACGGAAATACTGCAAAGAGTGAGTTTAAAAAGAAAGAATTTAAGAAAGACTATGTTCGTCCTCTGAAACAAGGGGATGATCCAAACTTGATTTATGGAAGAAGTTTCGAAGACCAGACAATCTCCTTGGATCAGGTTGTTACAGAAATGGGTGAGATTACCATTTATGGTAAAATTATTAGCTTCGAGGCAAGAGAAATCCGTAATGAAAAATCCATCCTTATGTTTGCTGTTTCGGATTTTACAGATACCATCATGGTTAAAATGTTTACGAGAAACGAACAACTTCCAGAACTTTTGGCTGAATTGAAAAAGGGTGCATTTGTTAAGATAAAAGGTGTGA
>JARIEI010000085.1 GCA_029256845.1 Ruminococcus sp.
AACTCTGTATCTTCTACACGTGGTGATCTTGGTGCAATCCAGAATCGTTTAGAGCATACAATCAACAACTTAAGTGTAACAGCTGAAAACATGACAGCAGCTGAAAGCCGTATCCGTGACGTAGACATGGCTAATGAAATGATGGCTTATACAAAGAATAATATTCTTGTGCAGTCTTCTCAGGCTATGCTTGCACAGGCAAATCAACTTCCACAGGGAGTTCTTCAGTTATTACAATAATTATAACGAACAAAATGCACAAAAAAGCAGAGGGAAAACCCTTCTGCTTTTTGCATTTTTTAAGAAAATTTTACCAGAAAGGGCAAGTGTTTTGAAAACTTGCTCTTTTCTTATTATATAAGGAGAGGTTCCTTTATTTAAACGTAGAAAAATGTCTTGAATTGTCGAAAAAAGGTAGACAATAAAAAAAAAATAAAGTATTATGTAGATGAAATATTATTTAGTGAAAGACTGCCTATTTGGAAGAAAAAATAGGACAAAAAGGAGTAAAATTTGGCAGATTATACGGTATATAACAATCATTATCAATACATGAATCGCGTGCTAAATTCATTAAAAATGCACAATTCAAGTATTCCGATAAGAGGAGGATCATTTTCAGAAGTATTTCGCGCGACAGGACAAAGAAATATAGAAGTTCCAGAGAGTATGGATTCTATTTTCAAAGAAGCTTCAGAAAGATATCATGTACCATTGAATCTTCTAAAAGCCGTTGCAAAGGCAGAGTCTAATTTTGATGAAACAGCCGTATCCAGCGCAGGAGCGCAAGGAGTGATGCAGCTAATGCCAGCGACTGCAAGAGCTTTAGGCGTAGAAGATCCATTTGATGCTCGTAGCAATATCATGGGTGGAGCAAAATATTTGTCCGAAAAATTAGAACAATATCATGGAAACATTGAACTTACACTTGCATCGTACAATGCAGGAAGTGGAAATGTAAGTAAATATGGAGGAGTACCACCGTTTCCAGAGACGCAAAACTACATTAAAAAGATCAAAGAATACATGGGAATGGAATTAAGTGCAGATAAAGATGTGCGAACAGTACAACCTATGAACACAGGACTTTATGGAATGGAATTGCCAGTAGGAACAGAACTTGGAAATGCACTTTATATGATAGAAGTTATGAAACTAAAGATTCAAAACCAGTTAAATGGCGTGATTATTTAAGGAGTGAGAGAATGGCTTTTGGAAATACGATACCAATGTCCCAAAAAGCATTGGATTATTTGTGGAAGAAACAAGAAGTTACAATGGACAATATTTCAAATGTAAACACACCAGGGTATAAGCGCAAAGAGATTGCATTTGAAGATACATTTTTAAGTAAATTAAAAGCAGCAGCTAGCACGAAGGATCCTCAAAAAGTGCGTACAGCCATTGAGGAATCGAAGTATAGAGTCTATGAGCGTACAGATGCCGCAAGAGTGGATGGCAATGGAGTCAACATGGATGTGGAATATACAGAGTTGGCAAGAACAACGTTACACTACCAGTACCTTGTGCAGTCGGTAAATAGTGATATTTCAAGGTTGCGCAGTGCGATTAAAGGACAATAGTAAGATAAGATAAAAAGATACAAAGGAAAGATAAGATGAGAACAGAGTTTATTCAGCAAATACAATTCGGAAAATTTAGTGATGGATCAAATCGCATAGAGCAAGGACAAGGTACATCCGCGTTTCATGAGATTTTTAATGAAACAGTGCAAAATGTAAAAGATACAGAGAAAACATTGACAGATCAGCAATATTTATTGGCCACTGGACAAATCGAAGATGCACATACAGTCATGATTGCTGCATCCCAGGCGCAAGTTGCAGTGGACATGCTTGTACAGCTTCGAAACAAGGCGCTTGAATCCTACAATGAACTGATGCGTATCAATCTATAATGAGCGATAAGGGGAAGAATTAAAGGGAGACAAAGGCTATGAAAGAGAAGTTTGAAGGCGTTACAGAGTTTATAAAGAAGTTAAGCAGTAAAACCAAAAAACTGATTATAGCAGGGGCAGCAATACTAGTGATTGGTGCCGTTGTTATTGCATTAGTTTTAAATAACAAACCTTACGAAGTGCTGTTCTATGAACTTGGACCAGAAGAGTCCCAGCAAATTGTTAATAAATTACAGGAAGATGGCGTGGAATTCCGATATAAGGGTGATAGCGCCATTATGGTAAAGAAAGAGGAATTAGATCAAGTCAAAGCAAAACTGGTACAGGAAGGATATCCAAAGAGTGGATTTACCTATGATACTTATACACAAAATGCAGGACTTATGACTACAGATTCGGATAAGCAGTTGTATAAGTTGTACGAGTTACAAGATAGAATCGGTGCAACAATTCGTTCTTTTGATGGAGTAAAGGATGCAAAAGTTACCATTGCTCTTGGCGAGGAAAGTAAATATGCGCTGGATGAAGATGCGAAAGAAAAATCCACCGCAACAGCAGTCGTTACAATGCAAGATGGCGGAGCGCCTACAGAAAAGCAAGCGGCAGCAGTGCAAAGGCTTGTGGCAAAGAGTGTGCCAAAGATGCGTATGGAAGACGTGGCGGTATTTGATGGCAATATGAATGATGTCTCAGCGTCAGCAAAAGATGGAAAGACAGGAAGTGACGCGGAAGAAATCGCACAAGTGGTGGAAGATCAAATTGCTAAGAATGTAATGAAGGTGTTAAGACCGATTTACGGAAATGAGAACGTACATGTGTCTGCAAGAGCGCAGATTAACATGGAGCAATTGATCCGAGAAGTAACCACATATAATACACCGGAAAAAATTGATAAAAAAGATAAAGTAGGTATCGTTAGTAAAGAAGAATTGCATACGGAAAAGGCCAACAATACAGACGGGGCTTCAGGGGTTGCCGGATCGGAGACGAATGCAGATACTCCAAAGTACAACACGGATGGAGAGGGCGGATCTAGTGCCAGCAGCGAGACGGTTTCGAAAGAATATTTGGTAAACCAGATTAAAGAACAAGGACAAGTAAGCCCAGGAGCGCTTGATAATCTTACGATTTCTGTTGCCATCAACCAAGAGGGCTGGGAAAAGTTATCCGAAGCGAAGGTGAAGGAATTAGTTGGAAATGCCAGTGGAATCGCAGTGGAAGATCGAAGAGATAAGATTGCGGTTGCTAGTGTATCGTTCTATGAGAAAGAGGACGCAGAAGAGACTTTAAATAGCAAAGTCAAGCTTGGAAAATATATTCCTTATATTATTATAGCCGTAGTTGCATTATTGGTACTTTTAGGAGTGATTCTTCTGATTGTATTCTTATTGAAAAAGAAAAAGAAGAATACAGATTTGTTGGAAGATGAAGTTACCCAAGCAGTTCCAGTGGTACATGGAAATATGGAACCAGAGGAAAATCCTGAGATTCTTGAGATTCAAAATGATAAAGGACTTCAGCTAAAAAGAAATGTAAGAGACTTTTCAGATAAAAATCCAGAAATATCAGCACAGTTGATTAAGAGCTGGTTAAATGGAGGTGACGAAAATGGACACTAATAAATTGCTTCCAGAGCAAAAGGCGGCAGCAGTGATTGTGTCTCTTGGAGCAGAGAAAGCATCAAAGATCTATAAGCATTTAAGCGAATCGGATATTGAAAAGTTAACCATTGAAGTTGCAAAACTCGGACATATTTCGCCAGAACAAACGGAAGAGGTGTTAGATGAGTTTTACAAGACTTGTGTCACACAAAAGGTGGTTACCGATGGAGGGATGGAGTATGCAAGATCGGTACTTGAGAAAGCGTTTGGAGAGTCTACCGCACAAAATCTATTAGATAAGCTTTCCAATTCCATGAAAACAAGGCCGTTTGAATTTATTCGAAAGAGTAGTGTAAAGACATTGTATTCCTTTTTGCAATATGAGCGTCCGCAGACCATTGCGCTTGTATTGTCTTATGCAGAGCCAGATCAAGCGGCAAGTGTGATTAGTGAACTTCCACGAGACAAACGAATTAAGGTCGTGGAAAGTGTTGCAAAAATGGAAAGTGTTTCCCCAGATGCAGTGAAGATCGTGGAAGAATCTTTAAGAAAGAAATTCCAAAACATTCTTACAACAGACTTTACAACGGTTGGTGGTATCGATTACGTGGCAGACGTTATGAACCATATGGATCGTGGAAATGAAAAATACATCTTCGATGAACTTGGAAAAGAAAATGAAGAATTGGCAGATACAATTCGTAAGAAGATGTTCGTATTCGAAGATATTGTATCTATGGATAACCGATCTATTCAAAGATTTATTCGTGAATGTGACATTAAAGATATCGTATACGCATTGAAAGGATCTGACGACAAGATCAAAAATCTTATCTTCTCTAACGTTTCTTCTAGAATGGCAGAGAGTATCAAGTCTGACCTTGAAATTACAGTTAATGTTCGTCTACGTGATGTAGAAGAAGCACAACAAAGAATCGTGGGCGTCATAAGACGTTTGGAAGAAGCCGGAGAGTTAATTATTGTCAAAGGCGGAAAGGATGAAATCATTGTCTAATATTAGAAAAGTTTTCGATCAAGACAGGCTTGTGCAGGCCAGTGAATTATTTTCAGACTTTACGGTTCCTATAGAAGAAGAACAACAAGAAGAAACACAGCAAGAAGAATTTGATCTAGAGCAAGCGGCGGTGGATTTTTCACAAAAACGTGAGGAAGAACTTCTTGCGAGGGCTGAAAAAAAGGCCCAGCAGATTTTAAATAGTGCAAAAGAAGAAGCGCAACTCCTTAGAGAACATGCATATGAAGAAGGCAGGAAACAAGGAGAGGAAGAAGGCTTTAAAGTAGCATACGAAGAGCAGAGAAAGTATTTAGATGAAGAATTAAGAAAGCTTCAAAGAAATATTGCCGATGCGGTGCAAAGTGTTACAAGAGAAAAAGAATACATCATGGAAAAGTACATTGATGATTTAAAAAATTTGGTGCTTGTGATTTCGGAAAAAATCATTCAAACGAGTATTCAGTCTAGTGGAGAGATTATAAAGCGTATGATTCTTTCTGCTACAGATAAGATGAAAAAACGGCAATGGGCAAAGATTTACATTACCAAGTGTAACACCGGAGTTTCTCTAGAAGGGGATACTGCATTTTTGGAGGCTTTGTCGAATTTGTCGGAAAATGTAAAAGTAATCATGATGAACAATGGAGAGGAAGGAAGTTGTATTATTGAACTTCCAGATGAAATTATAGACGCAAGTGTGAGTACACAGTTAGAAAACATCAAAGATGTTTTGAACAATGCAAAATTATAAATAGATGAAACAAGGGAAATAAGCATGCTGAAGAAACTTACAGAACTGATTCAAAATACGGAATCGGTAAGTTACATAGGTAAAATTGAAAATGTGGTAGGGATGTCCATTGAATCTTCTGGAAATAAGGCTAGTATCGGTGATATTGCAATGATTTACAATGAAGAGAAGAAGGAACAGATTCCAGTAGAAGTTGTAGGATTTAAGAATGATAAAATTCAGCTTATGGCTTACGACAACATGAATGGAGTAGCCGCAGGAAGCTTTGTTCGAAATACGAAAAAACGGCTTAAAATTCCAGTGGGAGAGTTTTTGCGTGGAAGAGTAATCGACGCCATGGGAAGGCCAATGGATGATTTGGGGAAATTTGAGTCCCAGCGACACTATTATGTGGAAAACTCTTACACCAACCCTTTACAAAGGCCTCCGATTACAGAGACATTAGAGTTTGGGGTAAAGGCAATTGATGGATTAAATACAGTTGGCAAGGGTCAGCGTATTGGAATTTTTGCCGGTAGTGGTGTTGGAAAAAGTACCTTACTTGGAATGATTGCAAGGAATGTAAAAACGGATATCAATGTCATTGCTCTTGTAGGAGAGCGAGGCAGAGAGGTTCGAGAATTTATTGAGAAGGATTTAGGCCCAGAAGGTCTAAAGAGAAGTATCCTTGTTGTGGCTACATCTGATCAGCCGGCTATGCTTCGAATGAAATGTCCTCTTGTAGCGACGACGATTGCGGAGTATTTCCGAGATCAAGGAAAAGACGTACTATTGATGATGGACTCTTTAACACGTTTTGCGATGGCCCAAAGGGAAATTGGATTGGCCATTGGAGAGCCACCAATCGCAAGAGGGTATACGCCATCCATTTATGCGGAGTTCCCAAAATTGCTAGAGAGAAGTGGAAAATTTGAAAAAGGTTCTATTACAGGAGTTTATACAGTTCTTGTAGAAGGAGATGATACCAATGAACCAATTGCCGATACGGTGCGTGGTATTTTGGATGGACATATTGTTTTAAGCAGAAAGCTTGCCAATGAAAATCATTTCCCGGCCATTGATGTGAATGCAAGTATTTCCCGTTTGATGGCAAACATTGTTCCAGAAGAGCATAAAGAGGTTGCCTCAAAAATGCGTGATATTCTTAGTATCTATGCAAAAAATGAAGACTTGATTTCTATTGGTGCATACAAAGCTGGTACCAATCCAAAATTGGACTATGCAGTAGATAAGATTGATAAGGTTAATCGTTTCTTAATGCAGAAAGTGGATGAAAGCTTCCACGCAGATGAAATATTTCAAATGATGAAGGAAGTGTTGCGGTAATGAAGAAATTTTCGTTTTCACTTGATACAGTTTTAAATTATAAAGAGCAGGTTCTAGATGGTTTAAAAGCCGAGCATATGAAGATCCTCGTAAGGGTTAGAAAATGTGAAGAGGAACTTGATACATTAGAGCAGACTTACCATCGAGGAGCAGAAGAGTTTGATCAGAAGAAGAAAGTGGGTATGGGTGTACAGGAGATGTATATTTATGACAATTTTCTTCAAGGGATTCAAAAACAGATTGAGATAAAATTAGAAGAATTTGCCCAGCTTAAGAAAAAGGAAGAAGTACAAAGGGCAAAGGTGGTTGAGGCGAAAAAGGAATGTTCCTCAATCCAAAAGCTAAAAGAAAAGCAGGCAGAAGCATACAGAAAATTGGAGCAAAAAGAGACCGAGCAAATGATTGAAGAGTTTGTAAGTACACAAAGTGCTTTTGCCAAGTTAAGTGAGTAATCCTGCAGTAGCAGATTACTATAGATATCATAGAAGAAAGGAGGAGAAGAAGATGGATCAGTTTCATATGGCAGACCTTGCAAATTATGCAGCAAATGTACCAATGAAAAGTAAAATGAAATTGCAAGGGGCGCAAGACAATGGCAAAGATCAAGATCTTGCAGTAGAATGCCCGAAGTTTAATGACTTGCTTTTTGAAAAGAAAGAGCAACCGGAACTGACACAAGAACAAGAACAGATGGCGGCTAACCTTTTAGCTGGCATGCAGATTTTCCCAAATGTGGAAATGCCAAGTGAACAGGTAGTAGAGCAGATACAAGAAGAGAGTTTACTTGGGATGGAAGCGTTTGCAAATGGCGCTGTGAATGTGCAAGTAGCTAAGGAAGTACAAAGTAAAATCCAGTATTCACAAAAAGATGTGGTTTCTAAGACAAATCTGGAAAAAGCGTTGCCAGAAGATTCAAAGCAAATGGTAGAATTAGAAGTTTTGCCAAAAGAAGAGAATCCTTCCAAAAAGGTGAGTATTCCTTCAGAAGCACTTGTGCAAAGGGAAGGAAGTAAGCAATCATCGAAGGAAGAGGTTCACGAATCCAAGGTGGTAGAGCAAAAAGAGCTTCCAACGATGCAGCCAATTGACAGAGCTTATGATCAAGTAGAAAAGGTAAGTTTACCACAGCAGCCAAAGGTGCAGCAAACAGAAGTAAAAAAACCTATCGTACAAGAAACCATGAAGGTCAATTCGGAAGAAGAGATCCCACAACAGTTGGCAAAGCGAATTGTGGAGCAATCGACCAAGGCAGTTCGGGAGTTTGAGATTCAAATTGAACCGAAGAATCTTGGAAAAATGGCAGTTAAGCTGGAGTATAGAAATGGAGAAGCGCTAATTTCCATTGTTTGTACAGAGCCAAAAACATTGGAACTTGTAAAGAATCATGTCAACGATATTCGTATGGTTGTTCAAAGAAATTTACAGGAAGATATGACTGTTTTTGTGGATGAAAAGAAGGCAGAAACATTTGCTCAGCAAGAGCAGGGAAATAGTGATGCCGGAAGAGAATCTGAATGGGAAAGACAAAAAGAAAAAAGAAAGCGAGAAGCACAAGTTGGAAGCCATCGATTTTTACAGGAATTAAGGCTTGGACTTCATGTGTAGTTCGTAGAAAGGAGAAGATATGCCAATCGATAAAGTAAATGGAAATAGTAATATGTATAATGAGTTACTACATACGCAAACTACAGCAGTTCCAAATAACAATGAAATGTCAATGGATGATTTTTGGAAACTAATGGCGGCACAGTTGCAATATCAAGATATGTCGAATCCTATGAGCAATAGTGAAATGATGGGACAAATGACACAGATGGCGACTATGAATGCTATGACAGCCGTTTCTAATGCAGTAGCGAATTTTTCGGTTGTAACCAATAACTTAGCACAGGTAACGCTTACAACGTATTCTACGGGATTGCTTGGAAAGGAAGTAACCGTTGCGGAAGTGGATCAATCTGGAAAAGTAACAGGTGAGAAAAAAGGCGTAGTAACTGGAGTAGATCTTACAGGTGGTCAATACATCTACATCGACGATAAGCGTTATAGTTTGTCTCAAGTTATGAGTGTTGGAGAGGTTCCGAAAAAAGAGGATGGTGAGACACAAGCACCTCCAAAAACTGAATAACATATTCAGCACAATGGAAGGAGGAGAGACCTGTGGAAATTAATCGAATTACAGAAGGGTATTCCTTAGACTTACAAAGGGGAAAACTTCAGGAAAAACAGGCGGCATCTTTTCAAGCTTTGCTGGAACGGGAAAGTAGAAAAGAACAAGGCGTTCAGTTTTCTAAGCATGCGTCTCAAAGAGTACAGGAGCGGGGAATTCTTCTAAATGATGAAACAATGAAAAATCTAAATACAGCCATTGATAAAGTACGCCAAAAGGGTGCAAAGGATGCTGTTATTATAGGGAAGAACGGAGCGTTTATTGTAAATGTTCCACATAACATTGTTGTAACAACAATGACAGAACATGAAATGAAAGATAACATATTTACAAATATTGATAGTGCTGTTTTTATGTAGCCGGACCATTTTGGAGGCTTCGAATTTGATACGACTTGTCAGATTCAAAACAGTAAAACAAAAGAAAAGAGAGGGAATTAAAATGGTCAGATCAATGATCGCAGGAGTTTCAGGACTTCGTACACATCAATCAAAATTGGATGTAATTGGTAACAATATTGCCAACGTAAACACATGGGGATTTAAATCTTCTAGTTTTAACTTTACAGATTCTATGTATACAACTTCTATTGCTGGTGCAGCAGGAAATGACCTTGCAGGTGGAAACGGTGGTAAAAATGCATCTCAAGTTGGTTATGGTGTTGGTGCAGGTTCCATTCAGGCATCTTTTGCACAGGGACCTATGGCTCCATCAGGAAACAATCTGGATTGTATGATTGATGGTACAGGATTTTTCCTTGTAGGTAACATGGTAAATGGTACTTTTACAAACGTTTCAGACTCTGGACTTAGTCTTTCACGTATTGGAATCTTCCGTGTAGATGGAAATGGATATCTTGTAGATGATCAGGCAAATTATGTATACGGATATGCATTGGAAGATGGAACAGGTATTCCAGAAAAACCGGCCACAAATGGAGAATATCATGTAAAAGGAGCAACAGTTACATTGGATGAAAATTCCAATCCAAATACCATAACAATCGGTGGAGTAAAAATTGAGCTTACATCCAAAGGAGAATTAAAAGACAGAGTTCAAGAATGGATTGCAGAGGTAACAAAAAAAGGTGGAGCATTTGATAAATACAACATCAGTCTTACAGACTATGATGCAGTAAAGAAAACAGTAAACCTTAAATTTGTTGCCAAAAAAGGCGGAGATGATAAGCCAAACAATGCCAATATCATTGCACCAAATAAATGGGGTACAGGAATCACAGCAGAAATTGTTAGTCAGGGAAGTGACCGTGTGCCAGGTGTACCTGCCAAGTATTCAGAAGAATTATCTGCAATTAAAATTCCAGTGGATCCAGATACAGGACGTCCATATGAAATCCAAAGTTATAAGATCAATGAAGATGGAACGATTATGGGTGTAGATAATAAGAGCCGTTCTATCGCCATTGGACAGCTTGCACTTATTACTGTTGAGAACTTAAATGGTTTGGAAAAAACAGATGGATATTACTACTCCATTGGACCAAATGCCGGAACGGTTTCTGCTTTAAAACCAAATGGGGGACCAGCAGGAGTGATCAAAGGTGGATGTTTGGAAATGGCCAATGTTGACCTTGCAAATGAGTTTTCACAGATGATTACAACACAAAGAGGATATCAGGCAAACTCAAAGATTATTACAGTAACAGACCAAATGTTAGAAGAACTTGTTAATATGAAACGATAAAAAGTTGGAATAAGATAAGGGGATGCAACTTTTTGCGTCCCCGCAATAAAGGAGAGTGTGAACATGATTACACTTACAAAGTATAATGATAAAAAAGTTTTGATTAATAGTAGCCAAATTGAATTTGTAGAGTCAATACCAGAGACAAAAGTAGTGATGATGAATGGAAAATTTCACATAGTTCGAGAATCAATGGAAGAAATAATAGAGAAAACAATAGAATATAACAACAAAGTGTTGATTTATTCAAATAAATAGATGAAAATATAAAGATACAAACTTGTAAGGAATGGAGGAATCAAGATGGACTTGACAACCGTTATTGGTATCGTAGGTGGATTGCTTCTAATTGTCTTAGGTGGAATTGGAATTGGATCAGTCGGTAGCTTTTTTGATCCGAATAGTATTTTTATTGTATTAGGAGGTACATTAGCTGCTGTTGTAGCCAGCTTTCCACTAAGTATATTAAAGGAAACTGTGAAGCATTTTTCCGTAATGATGCAAGGAAAGAGATATGACACAAAGAAATTAATTGATACCCTCGTAGAGATGGCGCAAGTGGCCAGAAAAGATGGACTTTTAGCATTGGAAGAAAAAGCACAAGAATTAAATGATCCGTTTTTCAAGCAGGGAATTATGATGATCGTAGATGCAGCGGAGCCAGAAGAAGTACGAAAGCTTCTTGAAAATGAAATGGAAACAACAGCAGAGCGTCACGAAAGCATGATCAGTGTTTATGAAAAAGCTTCCGCATTTGCACCAGGATTTGGTATGATTGGAACCTTGGTTGGTTTGGTAAAGATGCTTATGAATATGGATCCATCAGCAGGGGGATCTAGTACCATCGGTACGGACATGGGTGTTGCGTTGATCACTACATTTTATGGTTGTATTCTTGCTCAGTTGATCTTTTCTCCAATGGCAAAGAAACTTAGTATAAGAAACGGGGAAGAGATTGTTTATAAACAGATTATGATAGAGGGAATTCTTGCTATGCAAGCTGGAGACAACCCAAAATTCCTGAAAGAGAAGTTGGTTACATACCTTTCCACAAAAGAGCGATTAAAGCTTTTAGGTGAAGAAGGAGAAGAAGGAAAACCAAAGAAAGCCAAGAAGGAAAAGAAGAAGAAGTAAGGAGAGAATATGAGAAAAAGAAATAAAAAGGCAGATGAAGGTGGAAGTTGGATGGACACCTATGGTGATATGGTTACCTTACTTCTATGTTTTTTTGTATTGCTTTATTCGATTTCTTCTGTGGATCAGGCAAAATGGAAAATGATTGTGCAAAGTTTTAATCCAGACGCTGGGGAACTTAGTCAGATTGTTACGCACAAAGATGGAAAAGGTGACGACTTTGTTCCAGGTGGAGTGGAAGAAACAGAAGCAGAAGATGAGTTCAACGAATTGTATGTTAGATTAAAAGAAGCAGTTGAACAAACTGGATGTCAAGATGAGATTGAGTTATTTAAAGGTAACAATTACACATTCATACGTTTTCGAGATCAAGTGTTTTTCGATGGCGACAGTTCCATAATCAAAAAACAAGGGTATGAAATTCTGGACCAATTTATTAAAGCATTATCTGGAACAGAAAATATCATACAAGAAATGCAAATTCTTGGACATACATCTCAAGCGGTGCGGGATAAGCAAAATGATGCCACAGGAGACCGTTTGCTTTCAGCAGAACGATCAGCCTACGTTGCCGCATACATTCAAGATAGAGTGGCGATCGATCCTAGTAAGATAGTTTCCATGGGATACGGTCAATTTCATCCAATTGATTCTTTTGATACACCAGAAAGTAGAAGTAGAAATCGACGTGTTGAGATTTTGATTAAAAAGGTTGGAGCAGAAGAAATGAAGCTGGATGAATATTATAGTGAGGTAGATCAATAAAGGTAGGAGAAAAAGATGGCAGAGGTACTTTCGCAAAGTCAGATTGATGCTCTTTTAAATTCTATGCAAAACACAGATATGAAAGAGCTTCAAGAAGAAGAAAAACACGAAAAACCCCAATACCGTAAGTATGATTTCTACAGCCCTAAAAAATATACGAAGGACAAGTTAAAAATGCTTAACAGCATTTATGACAATTATGCAAGAATCGCATCTTCCATGATTAACGGTCTCTTTCGTATGACAAGTGAAGTAGAAGTTGTCGGGGTAGAGGAAGAGCGATATTATGAATTTGGAAATGCGCTCAATGAATTAGATATCATTACACTTGCCGATGTGGAATTACAGGATGATTCAAAAAATCCACCGATACTGTTCCATATTGCACCGATTTTAATGGGAGCGATGATGGACCGTATGCTAGGTGGAACGGAGATTGACACATCCATCGACATGGCTTACACCTATACCGAAATAGAGCTTGCTTTATATGAGAAGATCATGAAACATTTGATTGGCATTACTTCGGATGTATGGGCGACGTACATAAAATTTAACACTAGATTCAATCGAATTGAAGAAAATCCAAGTATGTTTCAGGGAATTACAGTGGATGAAACAGTCGTAATTGTAATGATGAAGATTACATTTGGTGATGTTAGTGGAATTATGAATATTTGTATTCCAAGTACACTTTTAGGAAATATATTTGATATCATTGAAAAGACGAAACATCTTGCAGATAAAGGAAATCAAATTTTAAGGCGAGATAATCGTCAAGAACTATTAGAAAGTATTAAAGAAGCAACTATGGATGTAAAAGCAGAATTATGTGTTGCAAATATGAATTTAAATGATATCTATAATCTTCGTGTTGGAGATGTAATTGATTTGAATAAACCACAAGGCTCAGATGTGGCTGTGCACATTGAAGGACAACAATGGTTCACCGGCCAATTAGGAGTTTATAATAAAAATATGGCAGTTAAGATCAAAGAACGTGTTGAGTCAAGTGGAGAAACAGAAGAAATTTAATTTTAATAAAAGAAAAGAGAGGAAAAAAATATGGCAAAGATTTTATTAGTGGATGATGCAGCATTTATGAGAATGATGTTAAAAAATACGTTAACACAGGCGGGATACACAGAATTGTGTGAAGCAGAAGATGGATTAAAGGCAGAGGAAGTATACAAAGAAGAGAAACCAGATCTTGTATTTATGGATATTACAATGCCAAATCAAGATGGATTAGAAACATTGAAGAAAATTCGTGCATACGATCCAAACGCAACAATCGTTATGTGTTCTGCTATGGGGCAAGAAAGTATGGTAATGGAATCTATCAAATCCGGAGCTAAAGATTTTATTGTAAAACCATTTAAACCGGAAAGGATTTTATCAACTGTTTCAAAGATTCTTGGTTAATAAGGAGGGACGAAATGTCTTTTTTAAATTCATTTGATATCAGTGCGTCAGGTATGACTGCGCAAAGACAGCGACTTGACATTGCAGCTGAGAATATTTCAAATATGAATACAACGAGAACACAAAGTGGCGGACCATACCGCAGAAAAATGGTTGTATTACAAGAAAAGCCGGTTGCTTCTTTTCGAAGTGAGATGGAGAGCAGACTTGTAAGAGAACGCTCTTTAAAAGGAGGCGTAAAGGTATCTAGAATTATGGAAGATCAAAGAGATCTTCAACCTGTTTACAATCCCGATCATCCGGATGCAAATGAAGATGGGTATGTTATGATGCCAAATGTTGACCTTGTCAAAGAAACGGTAGATGGGATGTCAGCAACAAGAGCATATGAAGCGAATGTTACGGCATTTAATGCTATGAAAATGATGGCACAAAAAGCGTTAGAGATTGGTAAATAAGGAAATGAGGAATAGAAAATATGAGTTCAAAATGTTTTAGTGCATTGGAAATAGATGCAATAGGCGAAATTCTTAATATCAGTCTTGGTGCATCCGCAACAGCGGTTTCCACAATGCTTAATGCAAGGGTTGATATTACAACACCTATTGTAAATGTAGTAGAAAAAGAAAATTTTAGCATTGACAGGGTGGAACCTGCAGTAGGAGTGGAGATTACCTATATTTCTGGTCTTCAAGGGAAAAATGTAATGCTCTTGAAACGGCATGATGTAAAGGTAATCGTAGAGATGCTCATGGGAATGGAGATGAGCGACGAGGAATTTGAATTAAATGAAATGAATATCAGTGCAGTTTGTGAAGTTATGAACCAAATGATGGGGGCATCTTCTACAGCGTTATCTGAATTCCTTGGCAAGATGGTTAATATCTCTACTCCAATATCGTTCCCAATTGAGAATGACCAAGAGTTTATTGATAAGTATTTCGAAAATGATGATCCAAAAGTTGTAGTTGGATTTACTTTGAAAATTGCGGACAAGTTGGAAAGTGAATTTTTCAATGTAATGCCGCTTGAGTTGGCTAAGAGCTTAGTAGAAGCGTTCATTCCACAGGAAGAACTTCAAAAGGCGCAAGAGGAAGAGAAAAGTACGGCACAGGTTTCGCAAGCTACGGAGCCAGTTGTAAAGGAAGAACAGATGGTTTCACCAAATGTGATGGAAGAAACACAAGCGATACAAGAGCCTGTAACACCTCAACCGACACAGGTACCTCCACAGACGACAACTGCAATGCCGCAAATGCAGGCGATGCCACAAATGCAGGCGATGCCACAGATGGGGTCAGAAGTATCCATGATGCAGATGCAGATGATGCAACAGATGATGCAGCAGATGCAGACAATGCAGCAAGAGTTAGAAGAACAGAAAAAATCAATGGAGCCGAAACTGATCAATGTGCAAAATGCATCAACACCAGTGGTTTCACCAGATAAAAATATTGATCTAGGAGAGGCACAGGCAGATAACATGGAATTGATCATGGGGGTTCCATTGGAATTATCTGTAGAAATTGGAAGAACAAAGAAATTGGTAAAAGACATTCTTGATTTTACAAAAGGTTCTCTTGTTGTACTAGATAAGCTTGCAGGTGAGCAAGTAGATTTATTTGTTAATGGTCAATGTATTGCAAAAGGGGATGTGGTAGTTGTAGAAGATAATTTTGGAATCCGTATTACAGAGATAACAAAATTAAATCTATCAACTCTCCAGTAAGAAAGGAACGAGATGTTAAGAGTAATTGTTACCTTTTTGGTTGCAGCATGCATTATATATTTAAGCTATCTTGCCAGTAAATATATTGGTAAGGGAGCAAATATGAATCAAAGATCACGTTATATGCGTGTGATCGATCAAATTGCAGTAGGACAGGACAGATGCATTGCAATTGTACAAATTGGAATGAAATATTTTTTAGTTGGCATTGCATCTGGCCAAGTGAATATTTTATCAGAAATACAGGATGAGGACTTGGTACAGATCAACGCCCCAGATAGAACATTCAATGAATTTAGTAGTTTTAAGGACACTTTGGAAAAGTGGAAGACCATAGGGAAAAGAGGAAAGTAAGAAACAATGGAGAATGCACTTGTAAATATTAATGGAAATCGAATTCCGACATTGGAAGTACTGTTGTTTTTAACAATTGTTGCGTTGTTACCATCGATCGTGATCATGATGACTTCCTTTACACGTACAGTCATTATTCTATCATTTCTTCGAAACGCTCTTGGAATACAGCAAACTCCACCGAACACAGTTCTTGTTGGAATTGCTTTGTTTTTAACGTTATTTATTATGGATCCGGTATTTAGTCAGATCAATAAAGAAGCGTATATCCCCTATAAAGAGCAGCAGATCACACAGGAAGAAGCGTTGCAAAAAGCCAGTGTTCCATTAAAAGAATTTATGTTAAAACAAACGGAAAAAGGTTCGTTAAAATTGTTTGTGGATATGGCGAAAATAGAGAAAAAAGAGAACGTGGAAGAATTGCCTATGCGTGTTGTAATTCCGGCATTTATGACAAGTGAGTTAAAACGTGCATTTACAGCAGGCTTTCTGTTGTTTATTCCATTCATGTTGATTGATATTATCGTTTCTAGTACCTTGATGTCAATGGGAATGATTATGCTCCCACCATCCATGATTGCGCTCCCATTTAAGTTATTATTATTTGTTACTGTGAATGGATGGGAACTTTTGTTTTCAACAATTGTAAAAAGTTTCAATTAAGAGAGTGGGGATAGAAAATGACAAATTCAGAAGTTACAAGTTTAATGTATGAAGTTTTCATTATGGCAGTTCAGCTTGGGGGACCAATTCTTGTGATTAGTATGTTGATTGGAGTTTTGATTTCAATTATACAAGCAGCAACGCAGATTCATGAACAGACGATTACGTTTGTTCCAAAGCTTTTAGTAATTGGATTAATTCTTGTGTTTACAGGTGGTTCTATGCTTCAGACATTACAGGATTTTACATTAAGAATATTTCAGCTAATGTAAGGCACATAGATAAAGAGAGGATTTTGTAATGAATGACATTGCATATTTAACCTTATTTTCGCTGATTTTAATGAGAATGTCAGGATTTGTTTTATTAAATCCAATTCTAGGTAGAAAGAATATACCAGCAATTATAAAGGCTGGTATCATCTTTATCTTGACTGTTGCAATTTTCTCATATTCTGATAAGCAAATCATAGAAATGACCAACATGGTAGAGTATGGATTTTTGTTATTGAAAGAGTTTGCAGCTGGTTATGTTCTAGGATATACGGTAGAGTTGTTTTTCTTTGTGATTAGCTATGCGGGCTTTATTATGGACTTTCAGATGGGATTGTCTATGGCTACCGTATATGACCCACAAAGCAATGCTCAGTTGCCAATCAGTGGAAGTATATTTCAAGCCTACTTTGTTCTTTTGTTTTTTGCAGTAGATGGACATCTTGCATTAATGAAGATTTTAATTACTTCAGCGGAAATTGTTCCATATGGAGGAATTTTAATTACAAAAGGACTTGCATGGCATATGATTGAATTGTTTACACAGTGCATTGTTATGGCTGTGAAATTTTCATTCCCGATTTTAGCAGCAGAATTTTTGGTGGAGATCGGGGCAGGAATTTTAAATAAGATTGTACCGCAGATTAATATATTTGTAATTAATATTCAATTGAAAGTAATTGTCGGCCTTGGACTTTTGGTAGTGTTGTTTTCACCATTAAGTGAGTATTTAAATGGAATCATTACAACAATGATAAAAACGCTCCGAGGAATGCTGACATTTTTATAGATTGTATTAGGAAAGAGAAGTGAGTAAGCTTGGCAGATGATTCTAAAACCGAGAAAGCCACTCCCAAAAAGCGGCGAGATCAACGAAAAGAAGGTAATGTATTTTCGAGTAAAGATATCATCGCAGTTGTATCTCTTCTTGGAACGTTCTACAGTTTGAAGTTTTTACTTCCTGGGATTGAACAAAATGTTCGACGAACCATGCTTTGGTGTATTCAAAGTATTGCGTCGATCAATGAACTTTCTTTAGAGCAACTTCGGGAGATTGGAAAAAATGCACTAGAAGTAAGTGCATTGGCTATTTTTCCGTTAGGAGTGATTGCGGCAACCCTTGCAATTGTTGCAACAGGAGTTCAGACAAAATTTAATTTTACCGCGAAATCAGCTGCATTTAAGATGAGTAACTTAAGTATCATCAAAGGCATAAAGAATTTATTTTCTTTGAAAAACGTGGTAGAACTTTTAAAAAACATAATAAAAATTATCATTCTAAGTGTAATATTGTATAAAGTTATGGAATCGAATATGATTCCAATTGTAAAAATGTTGGACATGGATATGAAAGCATCGGCTTCCCTTGTTTTTGATATGATTATGAATATCATTCTAAAAGTTGGACTTGTGTTTGTTTTGATTGCGGGATTCGACTATATGTATCAAAGATGGGAATATGAGAAAAAATTAAAAATGTCTAAGCAGGAATTGAAAGAAGAATATAAGCAAACAGAAGGAAATCCAGAAGTAAAAGGTAAGATTCGTAATTTGCAACGAACAATGGCAAAAAACAGGATGATGCAGGCGGTTCCAAATGCAGATGTGATCATCAAAAACCCGACTCATTTTGCAGTTGCATTAAAGTATGACATTGATCACGATAATGCGCCAATTGTTATTGCAAAAGGACAAGATTATCTGGCACTTAAAATTATAGAAATTGGTGAACAAAATAATGTCACCGTAATAGAAAACCGACCTTTGGCAAGAGGGATCTATGCATCAACACCACTGGATTGCGAAATTCCAGCGGAATATTATGGTGTAGTAGCAGAAATCCTTGTTCAGGTATTCCGGTTAAACAAGAAGATGGAGTAAAGCATGAAGAAACTACTAAATAATGTAACAGCGGTAATTGTAGTAATGATCGTATTGTTACTGATCATACCGTTAAGTCCATTTATGTTGGACGTTATGATTATTTTAAATATATCGATATCACTGATTATTCTTTTGATCAGTATGAACATCAAAGAGCCTTTGGAATTTTCAATCTTTCCATCAATGCTTTTGATCACAACCTTGTTTCGTATTGGAATTAATATTTCTTCCACAAAGAATATTCTTGGAAAACAAGGTGTTGCAGGAGCTGTAATCCAGTCAATGGGTGACTTTGTATTACAAGGAAATGTCATTGTTGGATTTATTGTATTTATGATTATTGTTTTAGTACAGTTTATCGTAATTACAAAGGGAGCTGAGCGTGTTGCAGAAGTTGCAGCAAGATTTACGTTGGATGCAATGCCTGGAAAACAGATGGCAATTGATGCGGATTTAAGTTCAGGTCTTATTAATGAACAGCAGGCGAAAGAAAGACGATATAAAATTCAAAAAGAAGCCGATTTTTATGGGGCTATGGATGGTGCCACGAAAATCGTAAAAGGGGATGCAGTTATGTCCCTGATCATTACCTTTGTCAATTTCGTTGGTGGAATGGTCATAGGTATGGTACAATTTCATATGGGATTTTCAGAAGTTTTGAAAGTTTATTCTCTTGCAACAGTTGGTGATGGATTGGTTTCTCAGATTCCGGCGCTGTTGATCTCTACGGCAACAGGTATGGTTGTTACAAGAGCCGTTTCTGATGGAAGTTTAAATGAAGATACGACAAAACAGTTTGCAGCTCAACCAAGAGCCTTTATGATTACGGGTGGTGTTCTTGCAATTCTTCTTGTACTTCCAGGAATGCCAAAAGTACCGATTGCAGCAGTATCCATTGGACTTGTATTGGCAGGTTTCCAGCTATCTAAGCGTATGGAGGCAATTGGTCATGGTAATGAAGTTGAACAACAAGCACAAATGGCAATGGCAGAGCAAGAAGCTGTTGCTGGGGAAGAAGACAGTTTCAAAGATGTAAATAACGTATATTCTCTTATTACGGTTGAACCAATTGAGGTGGAATTTGGATATAGTTTGATCCCACTTGTAGATGAAAGTAGTGGCGGAAAATTAATTGATCGAATCGTGATCTTCCGAAGACAGTATGCGCAGGATATGGGGGTTGTAATTCCATCCATCAGACTTCGAGATAGTTCTAGTCTAAATACAAATCAGTATGTGATTAAGATTCGAGGGGAAGAAGTGGCAAAAGGTGAGATTTTGGTAGATTATTATCTTGCGTTAGAACCGCCGCATCCAGAAAAACAGATTGATGGAATTGAAACCATTGAACCGGCATATGGAATTCCAAGTAAGTGGATTACAATTGATAAAAAAGAAATGGCGGAGATTTATGGGTATACAGTCATTGATCCATTGTCTGTTATGTTGACGCATTTATCCGAAGTCGTGAAGAAACATTCTTATGAGTTATTAAATCGTCAAGAAGTTGTTCGTCTTGTAGAAAATACAAAGAAACAGTCTCCAGAATTAGTGGAGGAATTGATTCCGGCAGTTATTTCTTATGGAAATTTCCAAAAGGTATTGACGAATCTTCTAAAAGAAGGGGTTCCAATCAAAGATATGGAAACGATTATGGAAACAATTATCGATGCGTCTATGACGGTAAAAGATCTCGATACCATTACAGAACATATTCGTATTGCTTTGAAACGAACCATTACAAGGAAGTTCTGCGAAGGTGGAAGTATGAAAGTAATTACCCTAGATGCAGATTTGGAAAAAAGTATTATCACCAGTTTAACACCGGGAGATCAAGGTATGTATCTAGCGCTTAGTCCAGATACGATGCAGAGTATTATTACTCAATTAGGAGAAGAACTAAAGAAATTTAACGACTTCTCACAAAATGCGATTGTACTAACAAGTCAGGTAGTTAGAGTTCATTTTTATCATTTGATTGAACAGTTCTACCCAAATGTATATGTACTTTCTTTTAATGAGATTGGAAATAATATACAGATACAGGCAGTTGGAAACATCCGTGCATAGGAGTAAATTGTGGAGTAATCAGATATGGAAACTTATGAAAAATGGGCAGAAATGTCAACAGAAGAATTATTAGATCTTTATTCGAAAACAAAAGAACTTTCCGTAAAACAAGCAGTGGTTCTAAGATATACTGGATTGATCAAGAGCATTGCATTACAAATGAGAAATGTTTACATAAGTTTTTCACAAATAGATGATATCCTAAATGAAGGGGTTATCGTTCTGATGAATGCAATCGATAAATATGATAGTAGCAAGAATGCAAAATTTGAAACCTATATATCAAAACGCATCAAAGGTATGATTATTGACCTTGCAAGAAAACAAGATTGGGTACCAAGAAGTGTAAGAAAACGAGTGAAAGATGTGGAGGAAGCCATTAATGAACTTCATAATCGTGATGGGAAATATCCGTCGGAAGAAACTGTGGCGGAATATTTAAATATTTCCATAGAGAAATATCATGATATAATGAAGAAGGAAGTATTGTTTAATGTTCTTTCACTTGATATCGTACTTGCAGAAAAACAGGACTCATATAGTAGCTATCAGATGCCTCAAGGAGACGAAGTTGAACAGCCGGAGAAAGTATTTTTAAGAAAAGAAATTTCAGAGATTCTTGTAGAAGGAATTCATAAATTAAAAGAAAAAGAGCAATTAGTCATCTCTTTATATTATGTGGAAGAGCTTAACATGAAACAGATTGCGGAAGTTTTGGAAGTAAGTGAGCCTAGGGTATCACAGATTCATTCCAACGCAATTAAGAAATTAAAGAAATATATGGAAACTGCTAGCTAACAAATGATGGAAAAGGAGATTGAAGGATGTTTCAAGGATTTTATGATTTGGCAGCAAACATGATTACGCAAAATAGAAAAATGAATGTCATTGGAAATAATATGGCAAATGTTTCGACACCTGGTTTTAAAAATGATAAATTAATAGAAACTACGTTTCGAGATGAGATGATCTACCGTTACGATCGTGATGGGAAAAATCAGATTGGCGTTATGTCTAGAGTTAACACAGTGGATGAACGGGTGACTAGTTACAAGCAAGGAGGATTACGTGAGACAGCGAATCCTTTGGATTTTGCATTGAATGGAAATGGATTTTTTGTGATTCAAACAGGAAATGGTGTTGTTTATTCAAGAAATGGATCATTTAGTATAGATGACGGAGGGTACTTGTGCTTAGAAGGTGTTGGACGTGTGATGGGACAAAATGGCCCAATTCATTTACCATCTGACAATATTCGCTCAGACGGGGAAGGAAATTTATACCAAGCAGACACAGGCGCGTTTTATGGAAGACTTCAAGTTGTAGATTTTGCAGACTATGGACAACTTGAAAAGCGTTCCAACGGGGTATTTCGAGCAAATGGGGCTCCACAAAATGCACAAAATGTTATCGTTAATCAACGTAAAATAGAAGCTTCAAATGTTTCTTTAGTGGAAGAAATGACCGCTATGATGAGTGGACAAAGAACGATACAAAGTGCAGCACAAATGTTGAAAATGTATGATCAGTTAACTGGAAAAGCAGTTCAGACGGCTACATTATAAGAATAAAAGACAAAGAAAGGAGCATATCGTGTATACATCATTTTATACAGCGGCGCAAGGCGTCGTAGCACAACAAAAACGAATGGATGTGGTTGCCAATAATATGGCAAACATCAATAATTATGGATATAAAAGTAAGAACGCTACTTTTTTTGAATTGATGCATTATAATTTGAATAATGCACATGGTGAGGATACTACAATTCAAGCAGGTGCAGGAACAGTACTCACAAGAACGAATACGGATTTCTCACCTAATGGGATTCATAAAACAGAAAGTCCCTATGATTTTGCACTTACTGGTCCAGGATTTTTTATGTTAAAGAATCCAAACAACAATGAAATTACATATACAAGAAATGGAAGATTTAGTCTTTCGCAGCGTGGAGCTAATTTTTTCCTTGTAAATGATAAAGGAAACTATGTTTTGGATCAATCTGGACAGCCGATACAGGTTGTTGGCGGCAATTTAAATGCGCAAATCGGTGTTTATCGATTTAATGTTTTAGATGGAATGCGTAGTGTTGGAGACAATGAATTTCAGCCAACTGCTAAAAATGGAAATCCAATTTTAGATGCCAATGCAGAGATTGTAGATCATGCGTTAGAGGCTTCAGGCGTTGATCTGGCACAAGAGATGAGCCAAGTAATTGAAAGTCAGAGAGCATATTCTTATGCGATGAGAATGGTACAAACTTCTGATGAAATTGTAGGCACAATTAATAACTTGAGACAGTAGTAAATAGGAGAAATATATGGCGATTCAGAAATATGAGGATATGAATTCAATTGAATTGGATATCATGAAAGAAATTGGAAGTATAGGAAGTGGAAATGCCGCAACGGCTCTTTCGAGTATTTTGTCAACCAAAGTGTGTATGGAAATGCCTCAAGTATCTATACTGGAATTTAATGATGCGGTTCTTCGTATGGGCAATCCAGAAGAAGTTGTGGCGGCTATTCTTGTTGAGATGTCTCATGATGTTCATGGAATCATGTTATTTATATTAAGAGCAGATTTTGCAGATGAAATTTTAAAACAAATGTTTGGAAATGAAGAAGAAAATTTACATCAGATTTCAGAGATGGGCGAATCCGCATTATTGGAAATAGGAAATATTATGGTCTCTTCTTATGTCAATGCCCTTGCGCAGCTGGCAAATGTGGACATACAGCTTTCTGTTCCACAAATGGCAGTAAGTATGCTTGGAGGAATCTTAAGTATGCCAATGGCAGTTTTTGGGGTAGAATCCGATAAGATTATGATTATTGAAGGTAAATTTACTATGGACGGAAAGGAAGTAAGTGGAGATATTTTGTTACTTCCAGATGTAACATCACTGAATGTTCTTATGAAGAAGATGGGAATGGAGTAATATATGGGCAAACAGATATCAGTCGGGATCGCGGATATGAAAATTTCGCGGCAAGAAGGTACGCTTATTACTTATGCATTGGGCTCATGTGTTGGAATTACGTTTTATGATCCAATGATTAAATTGGGCGCATTGCTTCATATTATGCTCCCTGAGGCTGGAACAGCAGCGAATGGAAATTGCTTGAAATTTGCAGATACAGGCATTCGCGAAACGCTTCGAAAATTATATGCTTTTGGTGCAGTAAAGGGAAGATTGGTCTGCAAAATTGCAGGTGGAGCAAAGATGTTCGAGATGAAGGGCCAGGGAGGACTTGGAAATATAGGAGAACGAAATGTTCGCAGCGTAAAACAAATCCTTATGAAAGAAGGAATTCGAATTAAGGGAGAAGACACAGGCGCTAATTATGCTAGGACAATGGTTATTGATTTGACAAATGGGGAAGTGAAAATCCGAACAGTTGGAAAACCAGAAAGGATTATATAGAGCAATTATAGAAAATGTCATGGAGAGAGAAAAGGAGTGGAAGATATGGCTGATACAGAAATTTTATTGGAATCCGGCACAAATGAAATTGAAATTATGCAGTTTACCATATATGGAGAGTTGTATGGAATTAATGTGGCAAAAGTTAGAGAAATTATGATGGCAGATCATGTTAAACCTGTGCCACATTCTCATGAAGCGGTGGAAGGAATTTTTAAACCAAGAGATATTCTTTTAACGGTCATCGACTTACCAAAATATCTAACGGGTAGAGAAGGTGAGAAAAAGACAAGGGATTTGTTTATTATTACAAACTTTAATAAAACACATATTGCTTTTCGTGTACATAGTGTGGTAGGAATCAGCCGAATTTCATGGAAAGATATTCAAAAGCCTGATAAAACAATTACATATGGCGAGGAGGGGGTTGCAACAGGTATAGCACAATGTGACGACAAATTGGTAACGATTCTAGATTTTGAAAAGATTGTTGTAGATATTGCGCCAGAGACAGGAATCCAAATGTCTGAAATTAATGCACTTGGCAGCAGAAGTCGAAGAGATAGCCGTATTATATTAGCAGAAGATTCCATTCTTTTGACAAGAATGATCAAAGAAGCGCTTGTAAAGGCGGGATATGATAATATTGTGGCATTTAACAATGGTCAAGAAGCATGGGATTATCTAGAGAGTGTACGAGATGATGAAGATTTTCATGAAAAAGTAAGTTTGATCATTACGGATATTGAGATGCCTAAGATGGATGGTCATCGACTAACCAAGTTAGTGAAAGAAGATTCTATCATGAAAGAAGTGCCATTGATTATATTCTCTTCTTTGATCAATTCAGAAATGATGATAAAAGGAAAACAGCTTGGAGCAGACGAACAACTTTCAAAACCTGAGATTGGACATCTTGTAGAGGTAATGGATACTCTGCTTGAAAGAAAGGGGCTCTAGTATGAACAAATGCATAGTAAGACAGACAATTAAAAACATCAAGAATGATGCAGTAACAGGATATGAGTTGCTTATTCAATTAGACGCAGACAGTTTATATAATTCTAGTTCGGATAGTGCTGCGGCCAATGCAATTATTTCGTTTTTAACAGAAAATTCTGGTCGAATCTTTAATGAAAAAAAGACATTTATGACTTTTACACCTTCTTTGCTTTTTAGAAACACACCAAAAATTTTTGATAAAGATAAAATTGTCATTCAGATTGAAGACAACGTGATCATTCATCCACTTGGCTCTGTGATTGTTGCAAAATACAGGGAAGAAGGATATTGTTTCGCAATTAATGATTTTCAGTTTACACCGAAATACTTTAGTATGTTAGAATATGTAGATTATATTAAAGTCAATATTTCTGACAAAATGGATCAACAACATAGAGATTCCTTAAACAACATTATTGAAATGGCTCATGGATTTAATAAAGAGTTTATTGCTACAGGTGTCAATACAAAAGAGTTGTATGACTTTGCAAAAGAGTTAAAGGTTGATTATGTAGAAGGAAGTTATATCTCGGAAAAGAAAACTGGAAAACTTAGTAAATTAGAGTATCTGCAAGGAAACTTGTATCAACTGATCGTTGAAATTATGAAAGATGAACCAGATGTAGAAGTTTTGGATGAGATTATTAGTCGAGATGTTTCTTTGTCCTATGCATTGTTAAAAATGGCAAACTCTGCGTATTTTTCAAGTAGACATGAGACAACATCTATTCGACAGGCAATCGTTCGAGTTGGAATTAGTCAGTTGAAACAATGGGTATATCTTTTGAGTTTCAAGGAAGATGAGATGCAAGATACTTCAGAGGAGCTTTTAAAGACATCATTTTTAAGAGCAAGTTTTGCAGCAAGTCTTGTAAAACGTGAAAAGAATTTTGAGATTAGTGCATCTGATGCTTATCTTCTTGGAATGTTTTCGACACTTCCGTACATTATAGATGCTCCAATGGAAGAAATTTTAGAGGGAATTCCAATTTCTCAAGAAATTAAGGATGCACTTATTAGTAAGGAAGGGCAGGCTGGAAAATTATATGATCTTCTTCTTTCCTATGAAAGAGCAGAATGGAATCAAATTAAGGTGCTTTCAAATGAACTTGGAATACAGACCAATATCATGGCTCAAGTTTATATGGAATGTGTAGAAGAAGTAAATAATATATGGAAAAATTTGGTTGGAAGTAGTGAAGATCAATAATAAGAATAGCAGGAAAGAGAAAAGATTCTCTGACCTGCTATTTCTTCGTTTATTAATCGTGACGGGGATGATCTTTTACAATCTGACAGGCTTTAGTTGCCTCTACCGTGATGTCTGAAATATATCTATTTGTGTAGAAACTAACCAATGGTGCAATGGCGGCAGGTGAAGTGACAAGGTACTTTGGCTGCAGACCATTTAAGGTTAGAGCAATTGTATCAGCAACACAACGATCGCAAGTACATACTCCAAACTGACGCATATAGTAGATGATTTTATCTTCTACGATTCGCTCCATTAAATTTAATCTTACGAATTCTGGCTCTTTCTCTATAGTAGGCTCATCAACAGATGGTGCTTCCTCGACCTTTGGAGTAGACTCATCAACAGGTGGCGCTTCCTCGACCTTTGGAGTAGACTCATCAACAGGTGGTGTTGGTTCCGCTATTGGAATAGGCTCTGCAATCGACTCTCCTACAGGTAAAGAAGCAGGGGCATCTGGTTCATCATCGGTTAAAGTGAGCTCGGAAATTGGAGTAGGTGGGTCTTCCTTTTCAATCGTAAGTTCAGGATTAAAAGGAACTGGCTCGGGAGTGTCTTCATCAATTAAGTCGGATAATTCTGATAATAACTTTTGATGAATCACATCAGAAACAGGGTCTTCTTGACCTGTGGAGTCTACTTGGATTGTAGAAACAACTGGTGATTTCTCTTCCTTTATCTCGGGAGTTTCCTCGGTTTTATTTGTTTTTTGTGAGTTGTTGCCAGATAATAAATTAAGAACATGGGCTGTTTTATTTGTCTTTCTAGCCATTGTTAAATCCTCCTAGATGTACTGTGTCCAATTCTATGTAGTACTTCTTTTATAAATTCTGAATAATCTGCTGCAGGATTAGAGCGAGGGGAATATTCGAAAATACTTTCGCCATGTGCAGGAGCCTCTGCAACAGATACACTCGGACGTATCTTTGCATCAAAAACACAACTGTCCATTTGCTGCGCAATATTCTCAGCCAATTCATTTACCTCCCGTGCAAGAAGCGTACGACGGTTAAATTTGGTTAAAAGTATTCCAAGTACATTTAGCTGTGGATTAACGCTTTCGCGAACAGAATCTACGGTTTCTTTTAACTGAGTAAGTCCAAGAAGACTTAGAATCTCTGGAGCCATAGGGATAATTAGATGATCCGCCGTGGCATAGGCGTTGATCGTAAGTATATTAAGTGCCGGCGGTGTGTCGATGATAATATAATCGTAGTCGTCCATAACTGTGCGCAATGCATTTTTCAGTAATATCTCTCGATTTGGTCCAGAAAAATCAAGCTCTGAACTACTTAAAAGGATGTTAGAAGTTACGATGTCGCATCCATTAATCGTCTGTATAGCGTCTTTTATGGATACCGTTCCTTTCAAAACATCATGAATCGTAGCGCCATCCTCAATATCAATTCCTAAACTAAATCCAAGGTTCCCTTGTGGATCTAAATCAATTGCTAAGACTTTTTTATCGTAAAAAGAGGCAAGGCCTGCGGCCAACGCACCAGAAGTTGTTGTTTTGCCGACCCCACCTTTTTGGTTTGTAAGAGCAATAACAGTAGCCAAAATAAATTCCTCCATTCGTATCATTTGTATCAGTAAAACTGTTAACTAAAGTATACTATATGTCGATAGATAAGTACAGAGTAAATTATGAATAGAAAATGAATACAGATAAAAGAAATTAACAAAGGAGAATGGATATGAATATCGGTGGATTAAGTGGAACAACAAGTAATTCAATCAGAGGATTCGGTGGCCTTGCAAGTGGTTTGGATCGTGATGCATTGATTGAAGGCATGAGCGCAGGAACTATGGCGAAGATTGAAAAGCAAATGAAGCAAAAGACGCTTTTACAGTGGGAGCAGACAGGGATTCGTGATATTACAGATAAGCTGACTGCTTTTGCAGATAAGTATACTTCTACATATTCTTCTGCAACGAACTTATTTAGTGGATCATTTTGGGGACGTAATAATATTACGGCGTTAGGATCTAATAGTAAGTATGTAAGTGTATCTGGTTC
>JARIEI010000097.1 GCA_029256845.1 Ruminococcus sp.
CCTTCTGCTGCGTAAACTGGTGCTCCATACATTTGCATCGCCAACAACAATGTAGCGATTATCATTCCTGCCTTTTTTATAAGTGTTTTCATCTGAACCCTCTTTTCTTTCGATTATCTCTTAATAATTTTAATGATACATTCCTGCATCAATCAATTCTTTAATTGCAGCAACAACTGTTTCTTTGTCTTCTTTATATGTAACGCCAAACCATTTATCAACAGACTTTAAAACCTTAACTGAAATTTCCTCTTTATCCAATAGATTTCCAATAATTGTTGGTAAAAGATATTCTGATTTTTGGTCTCCTTCTTCAAGCTCTGATAAAAACTCTTCGAACCCTTTTTCAAGCACTTCTATAAATTCTGGATAAAGCCCCCACATGTTCATAGATACAATTGAATCTAAATCCAATTTTTCTGTTGACCCATCTGCTTTTCTAACTATGGCATAATCCATTTCTTTTTCAATGTTCTTTGTCTCCACAATATCTGAAAGCATCCCTTGCTCATTCACTTTGCAGATCCCTCTTGTAACCGCTCCGTTGTCACTGAGTGTATTTT
This sequence comes from Ruminococcus sp., assembly GCA_029256845.1. Taxonomy (GTDB): domain Bacteria; phylum Bacillota; class Clostridia; order Lachnospirales; family Lachnospiraceae; genus JAHHTM01. The sequence goes on from JARIEI010000097.1 coordinate 564, forward strand.
TCAAGATAAAACTAATCATACAAATTTCATTCTGATTCAAATGCTGAGGATTTGTAAGATATTGGAAACTTTTTTTGTAGGCCTCTTTACCATAATAGTCATCCGCATTAATTACAAGAAACGGCGCATCTATCACATCTTTACAACTTAAGATTGCCTGGCCTGTTCCCCAAGGTTTGGTTCGATCTTGAAATCGTGTTTTGTATTGACTTGGAATTTCTTCCACTTCTTGATATGCATACGCAACCTCTACAATCTTAGAAATACGATTTCCTATTATTTCTTTAAAATCCTTTTCAAGATTTTTACGAATTACAAAGACAACTTTATCAAACCCTGCTTCCATTGCATCGTATATGGAATAATCCATGATAATCTCACCATTCGGTCCTACAGGTTCTAGCTGTTTAATGCCTCCACCAAATCTACTTCCGATTCCTGCTGCCATGATTACAAGTGTTGCTTTACTCATCTTCTGTCTCCTTTCAGATCTTTCGTTCTATTTATTATTCTCCCAAACCATCTTCCACAATGCGTATCATCTCTTTCAATGCAATTTCTTCATCTTCACCTTCACATATAATTTTGATGATATCACCACTTTTGATACAAGATCCAAGTACGCTAAGTACACTTTTTGCATTTGCCATGATAGTCTCGTTTTTATTCTTCTTTTCAATTGTTATTTTACATGCATATTGCATAGCCGTCTTGCAAAATAATCCTGCCGGTCTTAAATGAAGTCCTGTAGGATTTTTTATAGCTACTTCTTTACTAACCATAACTATGTTCCTTTTCTTAACGTTTAATTTTATGAAGCATCTGCAGGTATATCTTTCTTTTCAGATACCACAACTTTCACTTTCGGCTGATCAACCAATGTTACTCCTGAAGCCTCTCCAAGATCTACTTTGATTCCGACCTCATATGTTCCTGGCTTTGTAACTTCCTTTAAATCAATTGAAACAGCATTGACAATATTAATTGCATCTAAATGTTCTTGCATACCTCTAAATTGAAGTGCTAGATCTGATCCAGATTCAAATGTAGCTGTCAAGCCATCTTGTAAATTCTTAATTTGAATTGATTCCAGCTGGTATTCTATGGTTCTTAATCCTTCTTGCTCAATGAAAACCGTTACAACTGCACTACTAATTGTTTTATCCATGAGTCTTATCCCCTCTGGGAGGAATGCCGAAATATTGATTGCCTTTTCCGTCTTTTCTGTCAATCCTGTAATATCTAATTCTGATCCAGGTATTACAATCTCAGATATATTGTCTAATACTTCTTTTACACCACAAACCTGTATCTTTTCTGGTTCATATGTAATTTTACTAACAGCATACCCCTCTTCTGGCTGCGTATCTAACTCAAAACGCACTCCTACACTTTTTGTATTTAGAACCGTCACATTAACCGTAATTCCATCATTTCCCACATTGTCTGTCAACTGATTTCGATCGATTGGATTACCATGACTGTCATAATATACTAGCTCCGCTGGAAGTTCAGCACTTTTTGATAGTCCTGAAACATCTACTTTTGCAACAACCATATCAATATTTTCAATAAGAGATTCTGCACCTTTCGCTTCCACTTTTTCTGGATTTGAAATTAAACTCTCTTCATCAATTACGTATCCGTCCCTTGGAGTTCCTATAACCATTACCTTTAATGGAAATACTTTCTTTTTACGTTCTTCAATCTTCACATGAAGATTTCCTGGAAGTGCTTCTGCTGTGTAATGCCCTTCATATCCTGGTATAGAAATTTTAATTGGTACAAGGGAATTCAACTGCATTTCCTGCATGTCAGCAACAGCATTGATTTTATCTGCAGTAATTTTAGAAAGATCTTTCCGTTTTGCCTTTACAACAACTGTAACTGTCTGCGTATCATCCACTACTTTATAAATTTTCCCTTGTTGTGTCACAATCTCTGGATTTTGGACCGAGACAGGAATTCCTCTAAATGTAGCAACTTCTACTGGTTCATCAATGTTAACTACAACAACCCATAAAAAGAATGCAATGATAAGGGCAGAAATTTTTAAGCCTAAATTTGCAGTCAAATTATACTTCTTCATTCTGACCCCTTCCTTTCCGAAATGCAAACCTTTTTTTCTCTGTTTTTCTTTGCTGAATATTTGATAATTCTTCTCGTAACTTCTCTGGAGTGACGCCTCTTGTCAAAGTTCCACCTTTAGCAATGGACACTTGCCCTGTTTCTTCTGATACCGCAATGACCAATGCATCACAAACCTCACTCATTCCCAATGCCGCACGATGCCTAGTTCCTAGTTCTTTACTAATTTGCATATTATCAGAAAGTGGTAGATAACATGTTGCAGAAGTAATTCGATCACCGCGGACAATAATGGCCCCATCATGAAGTGGCGTATTATGTTCAAATATATTAAGAAGCACTTGAGATGAAACTTTACAATCCAAAGCAATTCCTGTCATTTCATACTCGGTAAGATGAATCGCCTGTTCAACAACAATCAATGCTCCCGTACAAACTCTTCCCATATCGAAACATGCTTTTACAATACTATCAATTGTTTCATCCGTAAACCTTTGATTGTCTTTATTTCGATCAAACGGATTAATGTTGCTTAATATATTCTTTTCCCCTAGTTTTTCAAGCGCACGCCTAAGTTCCGGTTGAAATACGACAATAGTGGCAATTGCGAGCACATTAATAGATTTTCCAGCGATAAATAATATTGTGTGCATCCGGAAAATTGACGCAACAAGAATAAACACACCTAGAACAATCAAACCTTTTAACAACATCCATGCTTTTGTATTTTTAATCCATAGCATAATCTCATATACAATCAATGCGACAATGAGTATTTCTATGATATCTGTAAAATGGATTGTTGGAATGTATTTGTCCGTAATATAATCTTCAAAAAACATTTGAAGCCACTGTCTCATCCTGCCACCTCCTGTCTTCTTTTTCGTCTATCTAATCTTGTATTTGATTTTCTAAAATTTTGCTAACTTCTTCTGATTCTATCACCATGGTTGCTTTTTCCTCGAGGTTTTCTTCTTCCTTCTTAGCATCTATTTGACTGTGCTCTTCTTGGAATGTCTCTTCCGGAGTTTCTTTTCGTTCATTAATGTGTTTTACACTCACCTCCGGTACAGTAACCCCTAATTTAGGTATTGCTTTTACATAATAATAGTATTCATCATCTTCAAATTGAAGTGTTTCTGTTTGTGCATAATCAACTGCAAAAAAGAGTATTTCTAAAATCAACCCCACAAAAATTGCAGCAATGCCGCCTAGCATCATTGAAATATATGAAATCTTGGTATTTAGTCCTATGTTCCCCGCTGTTCCTATAGCCACTGCCGTTGCAGCCCCAAAAGCTGAAGCTAATTTCCAAGAATGAGCAATCGAACTTCTGTGAATTGCATAAACAACGATTAAACTTCCAATCATAGCAATCACCATAACCCACATTTCCTTATTCGCCATAATTTGTCGGAAATATATCATGATACTTTCTGTAATTTCATGCCCCTGCCCTCCTTTATAGGTAGACGCATTCATTTTTATGAAATCTAGCATATAAAATATAATCGTACCAAAAGTAATCGGCAATACTCCAATTGGAAGACCTAAAAGTCCAAAGATGATGGGAATCACAAATGGTACCTTTAGCGCGAATGCAATCGGTGTTAATAAAATCAACCAACTCATTTGAGGCGTAAAACGGAAATAAAAAATATACATAACCATAAATACGGCACATGTAACTGCCATCAACGGTAAAGACAATGCATATAGGTGTACCAAAATTAGAATGGATGCACATAAGACCATTATCGTTAAAGGTAAAAATGCACACACCCCTGCAAGCACAATTGCATACGGCATCGTAGCGTATTGTTTAATAAACCCCACATTGGTATTAATAAATCCAAACACAAATGTTCCTAAGATAAATTGCATTGCCCATATGATAATTTTTGAATGTTTTGCATAGAAATTCTGTAATTGTTCTTTCCAAACAAGTATGGTACTCATATTCTATCTTTTCTCCTTCATATAACGCTTTCTCAATATGGTCAATTCCTGGTAGTATTTCTTAACACGATGGTGCGCTTGATCGTATCTGTTTTTGAAAAAGCTAGAAGCATATACACAGTATGTAACAAGAACAAAAACGTATACACCAATTACAATTGCACCTACATTTATAAGTTTTTCTATTGTCAAATTTTGGATAAATAAACTAGGCATTAAAAAAAGCGAAAAAGCTAAAACAATCCCATAGCCGATGGTAATCCAAATTGCTGTGATCCATGTGTTGAAACTTGCATAGTCCTTCTTATAGTATCCAATAATCTTGAAATCTTCTTTTGCTTTTGTATCTTCATATTTTGCCATCTTTGTCATTAATCTGACACGATCTTTATCTATCATATCTATCACCTCAAAGCTTCTATATCCATAAATATACTTAAGCATTGTTTTTAGTATAACATATCCTCATCTTTTTTGTCCAATGCTTATCGTTAAAAAATATACCTTCTTAGCACCGTTTTCCTTTAATAACTTTGCAATTGTATGGATTGTACTTCCGGTTGTATAAATGTCATCCACAATCAGAACCTTTTTTACAGCCGCATAATCTGGTGATATTTCGAAGGCTCCTTGTAGATTTTTTACTCGCTTTGTTGGATCCAAATTTTTCTGAGGCGCTGTATTATGAATCCTTAAAACTGCTTTTTTATTCACTGGCAAACAAAGGATGTTCCCTAGTTCCAAAGCCACAATTTCTGCTTGATTATATCCTCTTTTTCTTCGTCTCTTTTTATGTACAGGAACAGGGATAATCTCTTGGATCTCCCACCGTTTTATTTGCTCTGCATATCGACTTGCCATTTCCCTGGCAAATATTTTTCCATAATTTCTTTTATTCTTATACTTAAATTGGTAAATTGCTTTCGCTACAACCCCTTTGTGAACCCAAACACTTTTTCCTTGGTCAAACGCTAGATTATGTT
>JARIEI010000091.1 GCA_029256845.1 Ruminococcus sp.
GATCCAGGACATGGACCAGCGGATGTGTATATTGATGGTACAAAAGTGGCGTCTATTGATACAAATGGAAAGAATCGAAAACTGGCACAAAAGTTATTTGAATCAGAGACTTTAGAAAATAAAAAACATACTATTAAGATTGTAAATACTGGATCCAACAAACAAGCTGTAGGTTTAGATGCCGTATTAGCATTAAATAACGGCGGAGCTGGTATGATTGAGATTGAAAAATCAGCGTATCGTGTGAATGAAGATACTACAATGCCAATTAAATTGAAACGTGTTGGCGGAACAACAGGGGAGGTCAAAGTTCAATTTGAAGTAAGCCCTGGTAGTGCATGGCAGAAACATTTTAATGCAGATGGAAGTAAAGAAGTTACATTTGCGGAAGGTCAGGATACAGCAGAAGTGTCTGTTACAACAAAACGTGTAACTGACAAAGAGGGAGATCTCTATTTTAATATTGGGTTAGCGACACCGACGGGAAATGCAATTATCGGATTTAATTCTAATGTTAAAGTTGTGATTGCAGATACAGAATCTTATAGTAAGGCAGACCTTGAGAAAAAGGTAAAAGAAGTAAAAGAAACGAACTATGAAGAATCACTTTATACAACTGCAAGTTATACGGCACTAAAGGATGCTATGAAAAAAGCAAATGCTGTATTAAAATCTGCAAGTCCATCCTTAGAAGAAGTGGCAAAAGCAAGTTCTGAGTTGGAAGTAGCGTTGGCAAGTTTGACAAAACGTGAGATGTTTACGGCAGAAGATCCTTTTACAATGCCAAAAATTAAAGGCACAACAAAAAATCTTGAGGCAGAATATTTTGTGTTAGACTCAAAAGGAGCAGAAAAAGATAAGCATGTCAGAATCCAGCCAGATGACAAGGCAAGCAATGGTAAAAAGATTGGATGGTTTGAAAAAGGCAATGTTGTAAAAGTTCCGTTTTATGCAGACAAACCAGGAACCTATACATTTACAGCAACTTACCAAAGTGGAAGAGGAAAAGAAAACCCAAATAGCCTAAACTGGAGTGGTACCAATGTAAAAGAGGGAACGATGGATGTGTTTGGAAAAAATCAAACAAATCCAGAGTTTGAAACATGCACTTTTGAGGTGGAAGTTACTGCAGCAGGGGCAGGAGAACTTGTATTTACAGCGGATGAGAAGTGTTCTCCAAACTTAGATAAATTCCAAGTTACAGCAACAAATGTATCTTCAGATACATATCATATTGGCGTAAAAGTTGGAGAAAATGGTACAATTGAAGGAGTTGATGGAAATCAAGTATCTGTAACAGAAGGTGAGACCAAGACATTTGTCTTTGTTCCAAACGAAGGATATGCAGTGAAAGATGTCATCGTAGATGGAAAATCTGTAGGCCCAATGAATTCGTACACATTTGAGGAAGTAATGGAAAATGGACATACATTAGAGGTTCTTTTTGAGAAAGAACTGTATGCACCAGACAATCGTTTTGAATTTCCTGTAGATGGAACTGCGAAAGTATTAGAAGCAGAACGTTTTGAATTAATCAATGTTGGTGAAAATGAAGATTGGCCATTGCAAATTACAGAGGCAGAATGGGCAAGTAATGGAAAATTTGTCAACGCAATGAACAATGGAGATCAGATTACACTTTACTACAATGCTGCACAGGCAGGAACTTATACAGTAACTGCATATTATAAGAGTGGAAGTAATACAAATGCACTTGTATGGGCAGAAGATCAAGGACAGATTGAGGCTGGACAGGTATCTGCTGGTGCAGATAATACGAATGATGTTCATCAAGTAGAATTTACACTAAATGTAGTGAAACCAGGAGAAGGACACCTTGTATTTACGGCTCCTGAAGGAAATTCACCGCAGTTAGATAAATTTGATATTAAGAGCAATCAGGCACCTGCTCCTTCCTTTAATATTGTTGCTCTAAAAGGAACTGTTGAAGAAGCCTTGACAATTCAGTTAGATGAGTACAAAGATGGCGATGCAAAAGAAGCGTTTAAAGCAAAACTTTCAGAAGCACAAGATCTTTTGAAACAAATTGAAGATGGAGTAAAAGAGATTACACAAGAGCAAATTGACGCTGCTGTATCTGCTTTAAAAGAGGCACAAGAAAAGCTTGAGTTAAAAGATCAAAAGCCAGTTGTAGATAAAAGTCAACTCCAAAAGGCAATTGATGCTGCCAATGCACTAGAATTAGAGAAATATGAAGAAGAAGGAAAAGATGCCTTCGTAAAAGCATTACAGCAGGCCAAAGAGGTT
>JARIEI010000130.1 GCA_029256845.1 Ruminococcus sp.
ATGTATACATGGCTTGAAAATCCAGCAAAACCATTTTTAATGAAAGATATTATTGAAAATAGTAAGCATCCACATCTTCTTTGTGAATATTGCCATGCAATGGGAAATGGACCAGGAAACCTAAAAGAGTATCAAGATCTATTTTATGCCCATGATAAATTGCAAGGTGGATTTATTTGGGAGTGGTTTGATCACGGAATTGAATCTTATACAGAAGATGGTGAAAAGTATTATCGGTATGGCGGAGATTTTGGGGATGACCCATCCAATAAAGATTTTTGCATTGATGGAATGTTAATGCCAGACCGTACGCCATCTCCAGGACTTTACGAATATAAAAAAGTGGTAGAACCGATTACAACTACAGCAGTAGATTTAAATGCAGGAATTGTTTCACTGTTAAGTAGATATGACTTTGCGGATTTAAATCAATTCCGTCTTGTTTACAATGTAATGGAAGATGATGTTATGATTCAACAAGGAAGTTTTGATCTTCCATCGATTCCGGCAAGAGCAGAAAAAGAAATTCAGATTCCATATGATCTTTCTAAGATCCAGGTAAAACCAGGTGCAGAATATTATGTAAATATTTCTTACCAGTTGAAAGACCATACCCCATATGCAAATGCAGGACATGAACTTGCAACGGCTCAATTCAAACTTCCAATTTACAAAGAAGGAATCGAGGTTGTACCTGAAGGAGAATTGAAAGTCACAAAAGAGCATACGTTACTTCGTGCAGAAGGTGCAAACTTCCATGTAGATTTTGACCTTGTTCGTGGAAATATTGTAAGCATTGTAAGAGATGGTATGCAAGTTATGAGTAAGGGGCCACGTTTCACATTGTGGAGAGCTCCAATTAGTAATGACATGGAAATCATTGATCAAATGAAGAAGGTCTATTTCTTACATCTTGAGCATGAAGTAGTTATGGGAATTGAATATAAGGAAGAAAATAATTTCCTTACAGTAAAGGTTAATACAATTAACAGCACAACAAATAGCGCATGGCACTTCAAAATCACATATACATATGTAGTATGCCCATCTGGAGATGTTTTGATCGATATTTCTGGAGTTCCAGGTGGTAAGATGAGCGATACAAAAGCTACATTATCAGCAAACGGATCGTCTGCAAATATGGCAATGAATGGAGCTCTTGGATGTGCACCAGAGATGTTCCCACGACTTGGAGTTACCATGCATTTGGATCAATCTATGGATCAGGTTCGTTACTTTGGTATGGGACCAGGTGAAAATTATGCAGATTCAAAAGAAGCGGGCATGATGGGTGTGTATGAGAACACAGTGGATGGACTTTTCACAAATTATATTGTGCCACAGGCAAATGGAAATCACATGGATTGTAAATGGGTATCCTTAACCAATGACAGAGGTATGGGAATTGTAGCATCTACAGAAGATAGTTTTAACTTTAGTGCATCTTGGTATGAAGAAAAGGATCTTGATGATGCAAAACATACTTGCGATCTTGTGAAACGTGACTATATTGTGTTTAATGTAGATTATAAACAAAATGCACTTGGATCTTATTCTTGTGGACAATGGCAGCTTGATAAATATCGTGCGAAGTTTGAACCATTTACACTTTCATTTAGAGTAACACCATTTAACAATAAAGAAATTGCAGACAAACATGTTGCCCATGAAAGGGTTAGAATTGCAAAATAAAATAACAAATAGAAGATAATTCACCCCCTCCTACAGAATTGTTTTCCGTTGATAAAAATCAGGATTTGTTTGATAGAACAGATCCTGATTTTTTCGACTCTTTAAATTTGTAAAGCAAAGGATTCTATGATAAAATGATGGCTGACTTAACAAGAAACTGTTTATAGAAAAAGAGGAACGAAATGATTTATACATTAACGTTAAATCCATCTCTAGATTATCTTATTACGGTACCAAATTTTCAAATGGGGCGTACGAATAGGACGACAACGGAAAGTATCATTCCAGGAGGAAAAGGATTAAATGTATCGAAGGTATTATCCAATCTGGGAGTAGAAAGTACCGCATTTGGATTTGTGGCTGGATTTACAGGAGAAGAAATTAGAAGAAGAACAAAGGAA
>JARIEI010000169.1 GCA_029256845.1 Ruminococcus sp.
TAAAATCATATTTCCAGAAATTACAATGCAATCAACTGGCATAATTTTTTCTCGACTCGTTATAATCATATCATAAATCACGGTAAGATGTCTTGCTTTCTCTGCAATTTCATCCGCTTGTTTTTGCGCAATCGAAGTATAGGGAAAACGCGAAATCACCCCAACAAGTGCTTTACACGCTGGCAAGCATCCAACTACCGCCACAACAGTTAAAAGATTCTTCCTAGTGTGTGTCTGCGTATATCCCAAAAAGAATATGGCAGCAACGAACAAGAAATAAATTATCGTACGAATGATTTCAAACTTTTTCTTATACTCCAGATACCCTGGGGCTCCTTTGACTACTTTTTTCATCTTGTGCTCTCCTTATCCTTTTGTTGAATGGTAAAAAACCAAATCACCCAGTTTTCGGGTAATCGTTTAGCCAGTCCTTTGGATAGTTTCATTGTAATCCCATAAACCGACCTTTCTTTTTTTGCTTTGGAATCTTGTAGTGCTCTATATACAACGGCTTTCGGACTTGCCATACAACGTTTCTTGATAGAAGTTGCTACACCTCCACTGATTTGAAAGAATTCCGTATTAACCGGTCCTGGGCAAACAGAAGTGACATAAATATTTTTCGATTTTAACTCTGCACTAAGTGCTTTGGAAAACCGATCTACATATGCTTTTGTCGCCGCATATACAGCAAAAGAAGGTTGTGGGCAAAACGCAGCGGCAGATGCAAGGTTAATAATTCTACTTCCTTTATTCATATAAGAAATAGAAATGGTAATCATTTTCGTTAAAGCACGACAATTAAGGTCAATCATTTCTAACAGAACCGTATCGTCTTTTTGGACAATATCACAGAAGTTGCCACTTTTTCCAAACCCTGCTGCATTTACAAGCATCCTTACATCTGGTTGCTCTTTCCTAAATGCTGCCTCCAACTGGTCGAAAATTTGATCTGTCGACAAATCTCCTTCAAAAATGCGCAACGGAAGAATGACTTGCTTTGCCAAAGAAAACAATCGCTCTTTTCTTCTTGCGATTACCCATATTTCATCTAAATTTTTATACAAATACGGAATCTGACGGACCATTTCCATTCCCATCCCAGAAGATGCTCCCGTCACAATGGCAATTCTCATCGTTATCTCCTTTTCTGACCTTTTCTATTATGTTTGCTATTTTTATGATTCGCTTTTGGTTTGGCATTCTTGTTAGTAGAATGCATTTTCCTTGGTGGTATCAGACACTTTTCTCCAAATCCTACAAGATCCATACGGCCTGCTTTTCTTAGTGCTTCCATGACAAGCTCATAATTTTCTGGATTACGATATTGAATCAGTGCTCTTTGCATTGCTTTTTCGTGTGGATTTTTTGGCACATACACCTTTTTCATTGTACGTGGATCAAGTCCCGTATAATACATACAAGTAGAAATGGTAGATGGGGTTGGATAAAAATCCTGAACCTGCTCTGGCATGTAGCCTAAATCTCTGCAATATTCTGCAAGTTTGATCGCCGCCTTTAAATCTGATCCTGGATGAGAAGACATCAAATAAGGAACAAGGTATTGTTCTCTATGAAGTTTTTGGTTCATATTCTTGAATTTTTTTGTAAATTCTTCATATACGCAGTTTTGAGGTTTTCCCATAAGAGATAAGACTTCATCCGCCACATGTTCAGGTGCAACTCGAAGCTGCCCACTAATATGATGTTCACAAAGCTCTTTTAAAAATGTTTGATCTTGTTCCGCAAGAAGGTAATCAAAACGAATTCCTGAACGAATAAACACTTTCTTAACTTTTGGTAATTTTCGCAGCTTTCGAAGCAACTGTACATAATCCGAATGATCCGCATTCATGTTTTTACAAGGCTCTGGGAACAGACATTGTCGATTTTTACAAGCACCGTGTGTAAGCTGTTTTGCACAGGCGGGTTGTCTAAAATTGGCGGTTGGGCCACCTACATCGTGAATATATCCCTTAAAGTCTGGATCATCTAAAAACGATTTTGCCTCTTCGATCAAAGACTCATGACTTCTTGTCTGAATGATACGTCCTTGATGAAACGTAAGTGCACAAAAACTACAAGCCCCAAAACAACCACGGTTGCTTGCCAAACTAAATTTAATCTCTTGAATCGCTGGAACTCCGCCTGCTTTTTCGTAAGAAGGATGGTAGGTACGCATATATGGCAATTTATAAACATCATCCATTTCCATCTCTGTAAGCGGTTTGGAAGGTGGATTTTGTACAACAAATAAATGGTCATTATATGGCTCCACTAATCGCTTCGCTGTAAAAGGATCCGTATTTTGATATTGTATATAAAAACTCTCTGCATATGATTGCTTATTATTTTTTACTTCTTCGTATGAACGGAGTATCACTGGTTCATAAATTGCATCCAAATCTTTTACTTTGACGACAGTACCATCAATATAGGTAAGATCTTTTACGTCAATTCCTGCATTCAACGCATCCGCAATTTCAATAATGGAATGCTCTCCCATACCATAGGAGATAATATCTGCTCCCGAATCTAAAAGAATGGAACGCTTCACTTTATTTGACCAATAATCATAATGGGCTAGTCGTCTTAAACTAGCTTCAATTCCACCAAGAATAATTGGTGTATGTTTATACGTCTGTCGGATCAAATTACCGTATACAACGGTTGCATAATCTGGACGTTTTCCCATAACGCCACCCGGTGTATAGGCGTCTTGGTGTCTGCGTTTTTTTGATACCGTATAATGGTTGACCATAGAATCCATATTTCCGGCGGAAACAAGAAATCCAAGTCTTGGCTCTCCTAAGATCGTTACACTTTCTTTATCCTTCCAGTCTGGCTGTGCAATAATTCCTACACGATATCCATGAGACTCCAAAAGTCTTGTAATAATTGCATGTCCAAAAGAAGAATGGTCCACATACGCATCACCGGAGACATAGACAAAATCCACATAATCCCAGCCACGCTCTATCATATCTTCTTTACAAATTGGTAAAAAACCATTCGCCATAATTTTTTAAAACATCCTTTACTTGTTTATTTTATCTTGGCAGACTTCATAAGTATGATTCAAAACTTGGGTATAATCATAAATAAAATAATCTGCTAAGTCTTTCTTTTCTATTTGATCCACTCTTGAAAACTCGTCGTCTACAGCACACACACTCATTCCCGCTCGCTTCCCAGCTAAAATTCCCTGCGGGACATCTTCAAACACGAGACACTCTTCTGGCTGCACATGAAGTTGCTCTGCAACTTTTAGATACACATCCGGTGCCGGTTTTCCAGCATTTACTTCACAGGCGGTACAAACAAAGGAAAAATATTGTTCCACATCCAACGCTTTTAATGTTGCTATGGCAAGGGCACGTGCATTACTTGTTGCAATTCCAAATAGCATCCCTTTTTCATGCATTTGTTTGATAAAATCAAGAACTCCCTCTTTCAAAGGAACTTTCGTCGTATATAGTTCCAATGTTTGATCCAACCACTCTTGCTTAATTTCATCAATCGACAACGTCAAGCTTGGAAAGGTATCCAAAAAATATTGTGCAGTCTCTGTATAACTCTTTCCCTCCAGTTCCTTTTGAAATCCGTCTGGATAGGTGAGGTTATATTTTTTTCCAAACTCTATATCAACTTCTGTCCAAATCCACATAGAATCTACAAGGGAACCGTCCATATCAAAAATAATTGCTTTTTTACCTGTTAACATAATTGATCAATCTCTTCCTTCGTAAGTGCACGAAACGCTCCAATTGGAAGTTCTTCATCCAATACAAGTGGTCCCATTTGCAATCGTTTTAAATAAACGACTTCTTTGCCAACTGCATGAAACATACGTTTCACTTGGTGAAAACGACCTTCTGTAATTTTCAACTTGATTTCGGATTCATTTCCTGCCTTTAATATTGTAAGCTCTGCTGGAAGGGTTGGCTTTTCATCGCCGATATCAATCCCCTTCGAAAAGGTATGAACATCGTCCATCGTCACTTCTCCATCAATCCGTGCAAAATATATTTTGTCTACGTGTTTTGTTGGAGAAAGTAAACGATGCGCCAACTGTCCGTCATTTGTAATAAGCAGCAGGCCTTCGGTGTCTTTATCCAGTCGTCCAACTGGGAATAAATCTTTTCGCTTATGGTCAATAAGATCAAGGACTGTACGATCTTTCTTATCTTCTGTTGCCGATATGACACCCGCAGGCTTATGCAACATATAATATTCGAATTCTGCGTAAGCGACTTCGTTTCCTTGATAACAAACATGATCTAGCTTTGTATCTATTTTAGTTTCAGGCTTTTTTACGGACTGATTGTTTACCGTGATCTGGCCTTTTTGTATCATTTTTTTTACCTCACTGCGGGTTCCAATTCCCATATCTGCAAGGTATTTATCGAGTCGAAGCTTCATAATTAGATCCCATCCATCGCCATCCTGGCAAATATTTGTTTTTTAACATTTGATTTGAGAGTTTTCCAAATCCCAGAGGATAGCCGTCTACACAGACCAAATACCAGCCCTTGTCTTTTACAGTAGTAAGGTCTTCTACTTCCAATGTATCTCCTTTTAGATACTTCACAACTCTCTCATCTGAGATGGAAAAATCAAGGATTTTAGCATATTCTTCTTTTTTTAAGTGCATTGCCAGTGCCTGGCTTGGCTCAAAGCGATTTTTCTTCAATTCTCCAAGTAATAGTCCAGAACGCAAGAAACGAATTTTATTTAGCTTTGGAAGTCCTTCTGGCATGTAGTAAACACGCTCTCCATGAATATCTAATCTAGCAGGATCTAACTCCCAACTTACCTCTTTCCAAAAACGCTCTAATTCTTCTGGCAATTTTTTCTTAGAAGATGTTTTTTTCGTTGCTTCTTCCTTTACCTGAACTGGTCCTTTTCTTAAAAGTGCAAGGTAATGGCCTTCTCCCTTCATTTTATGTGGGAAAATACGAACCGTCTTTTTGAGTTCTTCCTTTTCTGACAATGAAACTTCTGGGATACCATCGACAAACCCTTCATACGGAGCAATGGACTCAATTTGAAATTCTGGATATTGTTCTAAAAGATACTCAATACTTTGTTCATTCTCTGATGGATCAAATGTACAAGTAGAATACAGCAACATTCCTCCTGGTTTTAACATCGCTGCTGCCTGCGTTAAAATACTTCTTTGAATCTTAGAAAAGAATTCCGGCCCATGTTCTTCCCAGGCTTTTACCATCTTTTTATCTTTTCGAAACATCCCTTCCCCTGAACAAGGTGCATCAATTAAAATCTTGTCAAAGTATTCTGGGAAATATTCCATAAGTTTTCCAGGTTCTTCACTTAATACAAGCATATTTCCAATGCCAAATAATTCTAGGTTTTTCAGAAGTCCTTTTGCCCTTGAGTTACTAATATCATTGGCGATTAAAACGCCTTTTCCTTCCAATTTTGCTCCAAGCTCTGTTGCCTTTCCCCCAGGTGCAGCACACACATCTAGCACTTTATCTCCAGGCTCTATTGGCAATCGATTGGCTGGTGTCATAGCACTTGGCTCTTGTAGATAATAAAGTCCCGCAAAATAATAGGGATGTTTTGCAGGCTGAATTTGATCACCCTCATAATAAAATCCATTGCTAATCCAAGGGATTGGCTCCAATGTCCATGGGGCGATTTTCAAAAAATCTTCCACAGAAATCTTATTGGTATTTACACGAAGTCCATAATGTCTTGGTTCGTCATAACAATTAATGTAGTCTGTATATTCATCCTTTAAAAGGGTTTTCATTTTCTCTTCGAATAATTCCGGTAAATTCATATCGTTATTCCTCCATATCTTTTTAATTATAGCATAAATAAAAACACAGGACTACTATCAATCTTCGGGTTTTCCAATTTAATTTCATCTACTTCTATTTACAAAAAAGCTTTCGGAAAAATTTTCCGAAAGCTTAAACGTCAGACTTATTTACATTGTTTTAAAATCTCTTTTACCACTTCCCAAATACGCTGTGTAGACTCAATGCTAAGTCGTTCGTTGAAAGAGTGAATGTCATACATCTGTGGTCCAAAAGATACGCAGTCAAGTTCTGGTTTTTTCCCTGAAAGAATTCCACACTCAAGTCCTGCGTGAATGGTAGAAATGTTTGTCTTTCGTCCGTATACTTTTTCAAAAGCATTGGCAACAATCGGACGAATCTTTGATTCTTCTTTGTACATCCAAGCTGGGTATTCACTACAAATTTCGTAAGACGCACCAAGCATTTCTGCAAAACTAATAAATGCTTCTTTCATCTCTGTCAGCTTAGAAGCCATAGAACTTCTGATCAATGTAGCAACCATAATAGATGTTTCTTCTGTTTTGATCACACCAATGTTGTTAGAAGTTTCTACCATTCCTTCTAAAGAGCGGCTGTATTCGTATACACCATTGCGGCAGTTATTCAAAAAGAAGATTACTTTTTTCATACACGCTTCTGTCATGGCAGCTTCTTTTGTATCTTTTGTTACCACTACTTCCACTTCAAGATCTGGCTCTACTTTTCCAAATTCTTGTTTCCATGCTTCACACATAGCATTGGTCAAATCTGCTATTTTCTCACTTTCTGATGTCATCAAAGTAAGGTTACTTACTGGAGTAATGACGTTATCCTTTGTTCCTCCCTGCACACAAACAAGATGGAACTTCGCATTTAAATTCAGATGATTCAATAATCTTCCTGCAAGTTTATTGGCATTTCCTCTTTGCTGATCAATTTCAGCACCAGAGTGTCCACCCTTTAATCCACGAATCGTAATTTCTACTTTATCTCCCTGAACTTCTGTACGTTCAACTGGAAGTGTGATGTGCATGCTTAATCCACCTGCGCATCCTGCGATTACTGTATCTTCGTCTTCTGAATCAAGATTCAACAACATTTTTCCTTCCAGTGGAGAAAGATCAATTCCAATTGCTCCATCCATTCCAACTTCTTCGTCTACCGTAAATACAACTTCTACTGGTGGATGTGGAATATCCTCACTGTCAAGAATTGCAAGTGCCATGGCAACTGCAACCCCATCATCGGCTCCTAATGTTGTATCTTTCGCGTGTACAAAACCTTCTTCTACATATAGTTGAAGTGGATCTTTTAAAAAGTCATGTGTAGAATTTTCTGTCTTCTCACACACCATGTCTAAATGTCCCTGAATAATCACAGGTTCGCTAGATTCATATCCTTCTGTACCTGGTTTTTTAATGATGACGTTGTTAAGATCATCTTGAACAACAAATAGTCCTCTATCGTTTGCAAATTTTACACAGTAATCACTTACTGCTTTCGTATGAAATGTTCCTCTTGGAATCTGACTAATTTCTTCAAAAAAATGAAATACTTTCTTAGGTTCTAACTGCTCTAAAACTGGCATAAAAATATCTCCCTTCTGTTACCATTTGTTCCTATTTTGTCACATAAGGCATAAAAAATCAATCATTTTCATATATCTTTAACAAATA
>JARIEI010000156.1 GCA_029256845.1 Ruminococcus sp.
ATTTCAAAAGAAGCGATTGATCTTTTGCTCTGTTATGAAAAATTAAATTTTTCAATTGAAGGGCTTCGTGTGGAAAATAAGATTGAGGTGTTGATAAATGAATAAAATTTTTTATATTATGGGGAAAAGTTCTTCTGGAAAGGACTCCATTTTTAAAATGCTGAAGAAAAAATATCCCCAGTACAAGACAATTACGTTATATACAACAAGACCTATTCGTCAAGGGGAAATAGAAGGTGAGGAGTACCATTTTGTAACGGAAAAAGAATTTAATAAAATGAAGAAAGAACATAAAATCATTGAATATAGGACGTATGATACAAAATGCGGATTGTGGATCTATTTTACAGCAGATGATGGACAAATAGATTTAAAAAAGAATACGTATTTAGTGATTGGAACGTTACAGTCTTTTGATGCAATGTGCCAGTATTACGGCAGAGATAAGGTGGTTCCAATTTATTTGGAAGTGGAGGATGGAGAAAGGCTTCAAAGAGCACTTGATCGAGAAAAGATAGAGGAACACCCTAAATATGCAGAAGTGTGTAGAAGATTTCTGGCGGATTCGGAAGATTTTTCTGAGGAAAACCTTGCAAATGCTGGGATAAAAAAACGATTTCAAAATAGAGAGATAGAAATTTGCATGAAGGAAATAGAAACGTATTTAGATACTATATATTCAGAGTAAACTATGGTATAATTAGTCAAAGT
This sequence comes from Ruminococcus sp., assembly GCA_029256845.1. Classification (GTDB taxonomy): domain Bacteria; phylum Bacillota; class Clostridia; order Lachnospirales; family Lachnospiraceae; genus JAHHTM01. Next base: position 712 of record JARIEI010000156.1, read on the forward strand.
AATATCTATTAAAACTATTAATCAAAAATAAAAAAGACAGCGGGTGATGTTATGAGTGGATTCAAAGATGTAGTAGGTCACAAAAATATTATTCAGTACATTGAAAATGCAGTACAGACAAACAAGGTTTCCCATGCCTATATACTAAATGGAGAAAAAGGTTCTGGGAAGCGCCTTTTGGCACGATTATTTTCAATGAGCCTTCAGTGCCAAAATCGAGATGAAGATGGAGATGCCTGTGGAAAATGCCAGTCTTGTATACAGGCGATGAATCATAATCACCCAGATATTATTAAGGTGGAACATGAAAAACCAAATTCTGTAGGAATTGATGATATCCGATTACAGTTAAATGAGACAGTGATGATCAAGCCATATAGTAGTCGCTATAAGATTTATATCATTCCAGATGCGGATCTTATGACAGAAGCTGCGCAAAATGCACTTCTAAAGACGATAGAAGAACCGCCAGAATATGCAGTTATTATTTTGCTGACAGAAAATGCAGATAGTTTACTTCCAACAATCCGATCTAGATGTGTGATGCTCAAACTTCGGAATATTAAGGATCAGCTTGTAAAAAAATATCTCATGGAAAATATGGAAATACCGGATTATAAGGCAGATATCTGTGTTGCGTTTGCACAAGGAAATATAGGACGTGCAATTATGTTAGCAACATCGGACCATTTCAATGAAATCAAAGAAGAAGCCGTTCATCTTATGAGAAATATTGATGATATGGATTTGTCAGAGTTGATGCAAGCGGTGAAACGATGCACGGCATATAAACTAGAAATCAGTGACTATTTTGATGTGATGTCTATTTGGTTTCGGGATGTGCTTATTTTTAAAGCAACACAAAGTGTAGATCGAGTTGTATTTTCTGATCAACTTAAATATATAAAAGAACGAGCAAATAAGAGTTCCTATGAAGGAATAGAGATCATCTTAGATGCATTGGAAAAAGCAAAAGCAAGATTAAAATCGAATGTTAATTTTGAACTGACGATGGAATTGCTTTTATTGACAATAAAGGAGAACTAAAACATGACAAAAGTAATTGGTGTCAGATTTCGTACTGCAGGAAAAATTTATTTTTTCGCACCAGGAAATCTTGAAATCCATCAAGGAGATAATGTAATTGTTGAAACCGCAAGAGGAGTAGAGTTTGGACGGGTTGTTCAAGGTATTCGAGAAGTGGACGACGAAGATGTGGTGCAACCATTGAAGTTTGTTATTAGAGTTGCAACATTGGAAGATCAACAAATTGAAGAAAAAAACCGTGCAAAAGAAAAAGAGGCATTTAAAATTTGTCTTGAGAAAATTAGAAAACATGGTTTAGACATGAAATTGATCGATGCAGAATATACGTTTGATAACAATAAGTTATTGTTTTATTTTACAGCCGATGGAAGGATTGATTTTAGAGAGCTTGTCAAAGATCTGGCAGCAGTTTTCCGTACAAGAATTGAACTTCGTCAAATTGGAGTAAGAGATGAAACAAAAATTCGTGGAGGAATTGGAATTTGTGGTCGTCCTTTATGTTGTAGCACATACCTTTCAGAATTTTCTGCGGTATCCATTAAAATGGCAAAAGAGCAAAACCTTTCTTTGAATCCGACAAAAATTTCAGGGGTGTGCGGACGATTGATGTGTTGCCTTACAAATGAAGAAGAAACATATGAAGAATTAAATAGCCAGTTACCATCAGTTGGGGATAGTGTAACAACCCCAGATGAACTTCAAGGAACGGTACATTCTCTTAGTGTTTTAAGAAAATTAGTAAAAGTAGTTGTGACTCTTGAAAATGATGAAAAAGAGATTCGTGAATACAAAGCTGAGGAGCTGAAATTTAAACCACGCAAGAGAAAAAATACGAAGCTTACAAAAGAAGAGATGAAGAAACTAGCAGAACTGGAAAAAAATGAAGGAGCATCCAAATTAGATGACAACTAAATTAAATCCGGGAGAACGTATAGATGACCTTCAGATTCAAGGCTATGAAATTATTCAAGATCCAAAGCGATTTTGTTTTGGAATTGATGCAGTATTGTTATCAGATTTTGCAAAAGTGAAAAAAGAAGAAGTTGTTTTAGATCTAGGAACAGGAACGGGGATACTTCCTATTCTTTTAGAGGCAAAGACAGAAGGAAAGCATTTCACAGGTCTTGAAATTCAGAAGGAAAGTGCAGACATGGCATGGCGTAGTGTTTGCCACAACCATCTGGAAGAAAAAATAGATATTGTCAACAAAGACGTGAAAGAGGCAGCTTCCATTTTTAAGCCGGCCTCTTTTGATGTTATTGTGACAAATCCACCTTATATGGTAGGGCAACATGGACTGGTGAATCCGACTGATGCAAAGGCTATTGCAAGGCATGAGATTTTATGTACGTTAGATGATATTTTAAGGGAAAGTGCAAGACTTCTTAAACCCGATAAAGGAAGATTTTATATGATTCATAAGCCATTTCGAATTGCGGAAATTTTGTCAAAAATGGTGGAATACAAGATAGAACCAAAGCGAATTCAGTTTGTACATCCATACATTGATAAAGAACCAACGATGGTCATGATCGAGGGGTTAAGAGGTGGAAAATCCCGTGTAAAAGTAGAACCACCAATTATTATGTATGAAAGAGAAGAGTCTTAAGAAGGAGAAATTTATGCCAGGTACTTTATATTTATGTGCAACACCAATTGGAAATCTAGAAGACATGACATTTCGTGTGATTCGTACGTTAAAAGAGGTGGATTTAATTGCTGCGGAAGATACAAGAAATAGTATCAAACTTTTGAATCATTTTGAGATACAGACTCCAATGACAAGTTACCACGAATACAATAAATTTGACAAGGGAAGAAAACTGGTAGAAAAACTAAAAGAAGGCGTTAATATCGCCCTTATTACTGATGCTGGTACACCAGGAATTTCAGATCCAGGAGAAGAACTTGTGAAGATGTGTTACGAGGAAGGAATACAAGTAACTTCTCTTCCAGGAGCGTGCGCTTGTGTAACCGCACTTACCATTTCTGGACTGTCTACAAGAAGATTTGCGTTTGAAGCCTTTCTTCCAACGGATAAGAAGGAAAGAGAGTGGGTACTTCAGGATATGGAAAATGAATTTCGGACCATCATTATGTATGAAGCTCCCCATCGTCTTGTAAAGACTTTAAATCTCTTATATGACCGTTTAGGAGATCGAAGACTTACGGTTTGTCGTGAGCTTACAAAACGCCATGAAACAGCCTTTACGACTACAATAAAGGAAGCCTGTGATTATTATGAACAGAATGCTCCAAAAGGAGAATGTGTACTTGTGATCGAAGGAAAAGATCATGAAGAAGTCGTGTTAGAAGAACAGAAAAAATGGGAAGAAATGTCCATAGAAGAACACATGGAACAGTATCTTTCGAAAGGAGTTGATAAAAAAGAGGCCATGAAGAAAGTGGCAAAAGATCGTGGAGTATCGAAACGAGATATTTACAATCATCTTCAGAAGAAATAGAATAGT
>JARIEI010000197.1 GCA_029256845.1 Ruminococcus sp.
AATAAATTTAGATTGGAGTTTTGATTATGATGGACAAAGAGATTTTTGTAGATTTACTTTCTCAGCGCCAATTTCGTGCTGTCAGAAGTATTCTCGATGTGATGAACGAAGTGGACATAGCCTCTCTTCTTTCAGACCTTGAGGATAAAGAATTAGCCCTTGCATTTCGCTTGATTCCAAAAGATAAGGCTGCAGATGTTTTTGCAAATATGAATAATTCCTTGCAGACTTATTTGGTTGAAATGTTTACAGAAAAAGAGTTACGAGAGCTTTTGGATGACTTATATATGGATGACACCATCGATCTTCTAGAAGAGCTTCCTGCCAATCTTGTTACTCGTATTCTTGACACTGTTGGACAGGAAAAACGTAATACAATCAACCAGCTTCTTAACTATCCAGAAGATAGTGCTGGAAGTATTATGACTACAGAATATGTGGGACTTCGTCAAGGTATGACCGTAGGACAGGCTATGACTCATATCAAAAAAATTGGAATTCACAAGGAGACCATTTATACCTGTTATGTGATTGAAAAACGTCGTCTTCTTGGAATTGTCACAGCAAAAGATCTTATGACTTCCGATGATGAAGTGAAAATTGATGATTTAATGGAAACAGAAATCATTTCCGTTGGAACACACATGGACAAAGAAGAAGTTGCTACTACAATGAGAAAATATGATCTTCTCGCCATTCCAGTTGTAGATGAAGAAGGATTAATGGTCGGCATTGTAACTTTCGATGATGCTATGGACGTCATGGTAGAAGAAGTAACGGAAGATATGACCAAAATGGCTGCTATGAACCCAAGTGAAGAAAGCTACTTCGAAACGTCTGTATTCAACCATGCTAAAAACCGAATTCCTTGGTTACTTTTTCTTATGATTTCTGCCACAATTACAGGTATGATTATCTCTAGGTATGAAATTGCATTTGCCTCAGTTCCACAACTTGTTTCATTTATTCCTATGCTTATGGATACGGGTGGAAACTGTGGTTCTCAAAGTGCCACTTTAATTATTCGTGGACTTGCGCTAGATGAGATTCACTTTTCAAATATCTTTAAAGTAATTTTTAAAGAGTTTCGAGTTTCTATCTTAGTAGGTATTGTGCTTTCTATTGTAAATGGACTTCGCATTCTTATTATGTACCATAACCCTTTACTTGCCATTACTATTGCAATTTCATTAGCAGCAACGATTATGCTTGCTAAATTGATCGGATGTGTTCTTCCCCTTTTGGCAAGTAAGATTCATTTAGATCCTGCACTTATGGCTGCTCCTTTGATCACCACTTTGGTAGATACTTGTTCAATTTGTATTTACTTTAGTATTGCAACGAGACTATTTGATCTAGCTGTATAAATCATATAAACGATAGAATTCATGAAAAAGCACTGGAAAGTTTCAGTGCTTTTTGTTATAATACCTATCGTATGCAGCAGTGGTCGAGATGGCTGATGGCATCTGCCTCGAAAGCAGAAGAGCGGAAACGCTCCGGGGGTTCAAATCCCTCCTGCTGCGTTATGATTTATTTCAAAATAAGTATTGACAAAATATATCTTTTTAGATATAATAAACGAGTGCTCAAAACACTATAGGGGATTGGTCAAATGGTATGATAGGGGTCTCCAAAACCTTTGGTGGGAGTTCGATTCTCTCATCCCCTGTTACGAAAAGCCTTAGGAATTACGTACAAGCGAATTCCTAAGGCTTATTTCTATTCTTGAATTAGTTCTACTGCTTTTTCTATCAACTCATCTTTTCCTGATAAGATTCCTTCTATCGTTTGATAACATTCTACATCTGGTGACAAACCACATCGTTGTGTCTGCGCTCCATTTGGAGTGTATACGCCAAGTCCTGATATTCCAAATACGATCTCTCCTGGCAATTTAACCACAGAAACATTTCCATTCGCCCCAATCGAAGGATTTCCCACAACAATTGCATTTGGCGCCTGTCTGAAAGACATAATTGCAAACTCACTTTGGCTTTGCGTTCCTTCATCCATTAACAAAACAACTTTCCCAGAATACTTTGAAAATGTGTGAATATCATTTTCTTGTTCTTTCATAGTTCCTTTTCCACTTACCATTTCCTTCGTAAAAAACGCTCCTGGACGTGCTTGATTTGGGATTCCAAGATTCGCAAATACTTTCTGCGTAGGATTTATATATTCATTCAATAAATATGTAATTACGATCGACGGATAATATCTTAAATCTACAATTAATCCATCTGTTTCTTGAAACTCTTTCATAAGATTTTCCAAATCACCATGTTCCAATGCGGAAGGATCGATATACCCAATATTCAGTGAATCCATCACGCCATTTGGAATAGGATTTTTATAACTATATTGAATGTTTTGCGTAGGAATCTGCAATGTTTTCTTTTCTATTCCCCGTTGGATTCGAACCTCCGCCTTATCATTCTTTGTTTGCAATAATAAGTGTTTTAATTGATTTAGTATTTTCCCGTCTTCCGGAAGTGCATGGTAGTTTTTCTGTTCTTCTATACGATCCTGAAGTGATGTTCCATCAATTGTCAACAAAATATCTCCTGTACGCAATTGTTTTTCACTTGGTTTCACCTGTGTAACAACAATTTGACCATCTACAATTTTAATGTCGCATGGCAAAAAATTGTTTCCATAATAGTAGTATAAATATTTTTCCTGGTCTACAACTAGACTATGGGCATCTCTTGTTTTAGAGACAACTTGTGCGATTGCTTTTGCATAACTCCTATAATCTTTTGCATTTGCAACAATTGGTATGGCATTTTTTAAAACACTCTCCCAATCTTCTGTTGTAATTTCCACATTTGGAGAATAGTATTCGTATATATTCCAAAAGCGAAATAAACCAAGTAAGTACATCCCCATATCCCCATCTGATGCATGATACATTTTTTCATTTTCAAACGAAACTGTTCCTAGTTTATCAAATGACGCATAGGAATTTTTTCTGTCTGAAATACATAAATTTGATATCCCACATAAATACTTGCTTAATCCTTGTCCCAGGAAATCCCCATCTTGGATCCATGAGATATTCGCCTCTTTTTTTCCAAACTCTTTTTGTATCTTAATCCACCGCTTACTTTCTTCCGTTGTTTTACCAGTATCTACATTTACCGGAAAATCTTCTAACCATTCTAATAGAATTGCATTAACTTCATCGGAACTAGTCGCTTTCAATATATTTGGCATTACTCTAAAAAGCTCTGCATCCCAATTTAGTTTCCCTGAAATCACATCTGGGTGATAATATTTAACATATCCCCACACTTTACATAATTTGTACAATGCTTCTACTTGATTGGATGATAAATCTTGTTTTGCAATTTTCGATCCTTGATAAAACTCTTTGTCTGAATCACGCGGCAATGTTTTATTTTTAGGGGATGTATACTCTTTTATAAAGAGCGTCCCTACTATTAATACAACAACACTTAAGATAAGGACTATCTGCTTTTTCTTCATACTGCTTCCTCCTTTCTTTCATATCATACCGTCCTTTGCATCTTCTTTATGATTTCATTATATATTAAAAAGCATTTTTATCAATATGAGGTTTATAAATTCATAAAAACAATTTCTTTTCTTACCTTTTTTTCAATTGCCCTCCCCCGCTGGATTGGGTATATTATATATAGTTCAATAAACCATACACTTGAATTTGCGCTCCTAGACAATCTTCTTATTATTGCTTTTATACTCTCTAGTATCATATTTTCTGTTGCACAAATTTTTGAATATGGAACTATGCTTCAAAACGAAAATGATGAAATACTGTAGGTGATATTATGGCAATTATATTACGATTAGACCGCGTCATGGCTGATCGAAAAATTTCTTTAAACGAGCTTGCATCAAAAGTAGGGATTGCAAACGGCAACTTATCCAAAATTAAAACTGGAAAAATCAGCGCAATTCGTTTTTCAACTTTAAATGCAATCTGTGAAACATTGCATTGTCAACCAGGTGATCTTCTTGAATACGTAAATGAAGAAAATCTTCCCTAATTAGTTTGTATAAATGAAACAAGATGGCATTGGAAAGGCTTTCCTTTCTTCCGCCATCTTGTTTTTTATCTTTATTAAATTTTATTAAGAAAACTGAGAGTTATACAATTCCGCATAAAATCCATTTTTCTGGATTAACTCTTCATGATTTCCCTGCTCTACAATATCTCCATCTCGCATCACAAGAATCAAATCTGCATCTCGAATTGTTGATAATCTATGAGCGATCACAAAACTTGTTCTTCCCCTCATCAAATTATCCATTGCTTTTTGAATCTGCACTTCAGTTCTTGTATCTACAGAACTTGTCGCTTCATCAAGAATTAAAATTTTCGGATCTGCTAAGATTGCTCTAGCAATTGTTAACAACTGTTTTTGTCCTTGGGAAACATTATTTGCATCTTCGCTTAACTCCATGTCATATCCACCTGGAAGTGTTTTTACAAAATTATGAACATGGGCCGCTTTTGCTGCTTCAATAATTTCCTCTTCTGTTGCATCCAATTTTCCATATCGAAGATTGTCCCTAATGCTTCCATTAAATAACCAGGTATCTTGAAGAACCATGCCAAACATCTTACGAAGTTCATTTCGATTGAAATCTTTTACATTGTGTCCATCAATCAAAATTGCTCCTTCATTTACATCATAAAATCTCATCAACAATTTGATCATGGTTGTTTTACCTGCACCAGTAGGACCTACAATCGCAATTTTCTGTCCAGATTTTACTTTTGCTGAAAAATCATTAACTATAATCTTATCCTCATGATACCCAAAATGTACATGGGAAAACTCCACATTTCCCTGTAATCCTTCTACAGAAACTGGATGTTCTGCAAATTGATCTTCTTCTTCCTCTTCTAAAAATTCAAATACCCTTTCAGAAGCTGCTGCTGTGGACTGCAATAAATTTGCCACCTGGGCAATTTGTGTAACTGGTTGTGTAAAGTTCCTTACATATTGAATAAAGGATTGAATATCCCCCACTTCAATTTTACTTTTTATGACCAAATATCCTCCAAGAATTGCAACTGCAACATATCCTAAATTACCAACAAACTGCATGATTGGCATCATCATTCCTGAAAAGAATTGAGATTTCCAAGCTGACTGAAATAAGATTTCATTTGTCTCATCAAACGTATTGATTACGTCCTCTTCTTTGTTAAACACTTTTACAATATTATGTCCACTATAAATTTCTTCAATCTGTCCATTAATGTGCCCCAAATACTCTTGTTGGTTTTTAAAATGTCTTTGCGAATGCTTTACGATTACGCCAATAAGTCCCATAGAAATTGGCAGGATCAGTAATGCAACAAGCGTCATAATTGGACTGATACTTAACATCATCACAAACACACCAATGATTGTCGTAAAAGATGTGATCATTTGCGTTGCACTCTGGTTCAAACTTTGGCTTAAAGTGTCCACATCATTTGTCACCCGTGATAATACTTCTCCGTGTGTCATATTATCAAAATACTTAATTGGCATACGATGGATTTTTTCAGAAATTTCTTTTCTCAAGCGGTATGTGAGTTTTTGTGAAACTCCAGTCATAATAAATCCTTGTACATATGCAAATAGAGAACTTACTCCATATAAAATCAATACCAGGATCAGAATGTGAGCAATCTTTGTAAAATCAATTCCTGCCCCACCTGAAACTTTGCTAACAAGTCCGTCAAATATTGCCGTGGTCGCTTTTCCAAGAATTTTTGGTCCTACAATGGTAAACACTGTACTTCCAATAGAAAATAAAATTACAAGTCCAATTGCCACTTTATATCTTCCAAGATATTTAAGAAGTTTTCGAATCGTCCCATTAAAGTCTTTTGCCTTTTCATCGGTCGCCATTTTATGCCCATGCTTCATGATTCATTTCCTCCTTAAGTTCTTTTTCTGACAATTGAGATGCCGCAATCTGTCGATATACTTCACAAGAATGCAATAATTCCTTATGGGTGCCTTTTCCTGCAATTTTTCCTTCATCCAACACAATAATTTGTTCTGCATGAAGAATTGTGCTAATTCTTTGTGCAACAATAATTACGGTACTTTCACTTGTATGTTCTTTTAATGCTTTTCTTAAGGCTACATCCGTTTTATAGTCTAATGCCGAAAAACTATCATCAAAAATAAAAATATCTGGATGTTTTGCTACTGCCCTAGCAATTGATAATCTCTGTTTTTGCCCTCCTGATACGTTTGTTCCTCCTTGTGAAACTGCACTCTCATATTGCTTTTGTTTTTCCATAATAAAGTCTTCTGCTTGTGCAATTTGAGCCGCTTCTTTCAATTCTTCTTTAGAACCATTTGGATTTCCAAATAAAATATTGCTTTCAATTGTTCCTTTAAAAAGAACCCCTTTTTGTGGAACGTATCCTATTTTCTTTCTCAATTCTTTTTGTGTCACTTGTCTAATATCTTTTCCGTCAATCTTAATGGCACCTTCTGTCACATCATAAAACCTTGGAATTAAATTTACCAATGTTGTCTTACCACTTCCTGTACTTCCGATAATAGCCGTTGTTTTTCCAGGTTCCGCCACAAAAGATAACTCTTGAAGTACATTTTCTTCTGCACCGGGATAAGAAAATGACACATGATCAAATTCCACTTTTCCTTTTCCTTCATCCGGAAATGTCTCTGGATGAAGTGGATCTTTTATCATTGTATCACACGTTAAAATTTCATCTACACGGGCAGCAGATACCGTTGCACGCGGAAGCATAACGGAAATCATACAAATCATCAGGAATGCCATAATAATCTGCATAGTGTATTGAATAAATGCCATCATATCCCCTACTTGCATTTGTCCCTGATCAATTCCTTTTGCTCCATTCCATATGATCAACACAGAAATTCCATTCATAATCAACATCATTGTTGGCATCATAAGTGTCATTGCTCGATTGACAAATAAATTCGTACGTGTTAATTCTTTATTTACTTTGTCAAATCGCTGTTCCTCTTGTTTTTGTGTACTAAACGCACGAATGACTTGAAGTCCTGTAAGTATTTCTCTTGTCACAAGATTTAATTTATCAATCAGTTTTTGTAAACTTTTAAATCTCGGCATAGCCACAAGAAATAAAATAGAAACAACCATGGAGATTAATACAACCGCTAAAGCAATAATCCACGTCATAGACACATTGGTATGAAATGCTTTAAATACACCGCCAAGTCCTATAATTGGTGCATACAATACCATTCGAAGCAACATCACAGTTACCATTTGAATTTGTTGTATATCATTGGTACTTCTTGTAATCAGTGATGCGGTTGAAAATTTATCTGCTTCTGCATTGGAAAATCCAACCACCTTTTTAAATACATTAGAGCGTAACGTTTTTCCTGTTGAAGCCGCCACTCGTGCTGCTAAAAGGCCAACACACACACTTGCAAACATCCCTAAAAATGCCAATGATAACATCTTAGCACCTGCAATTAAGATATAGCGATTCTGTAAATGGTCCATGTCCATTCCAAGATGTTTATATGCAGATTTGACGTAAATTATACTTGCCTGTTCTGTCATCATCTCTGGAAGTTCACTCATCTTCTCTTCCATCTGCTTACGCATTTGCATTCGCTTAGGTTCTGGAATGGAAGTCACTGGTAAATCTGGTTGTTTCTCCTTCAACATAGAAACTAACAACATCGAATGTTTCAAAGTTTCTTCCAATTCTTTCCTTTGTTCTTTGCTTGTATCTTCTTTTTTAAGCACATAGGCTTCTTTCTCATAAGTACTTGCATCCTCACGATACCTATCTTGTACTACTTTTTGTTCCGTTGGTGTAAGAAAAAGTTCTAGTTCTTTCATATCTTCTTTTGCAATCTGATTTGGAATCTTTTCATCAACTCCACCTTGCTGTATCCCTACATTTACAATATCAGATGTATACGCCGGAAGGGAAAGATCACAATATGCTTGTACTACAAGTATCATTATGATCAAGAAAACCTGTCTTACATGTGGTTTCAAGAATTTAAGAATTTTATTCATATTGATCTTCCTTTCTGCATGAAATTGTACAGTATTATAGTTTATTTCTATTTATTTCTTCTGTCAACCGGTTTTGTTTTGTTCACAAAAAAAACAAATTTTCTTCCGAGCACTTTTTTTCCAATAAAAAAACAACCTTGGTGCGATCTGAAACCGCACCTCAGTTGCTTTTTACTTATCTATAATTTCTAAAAAATTGGGAAAGACTATTTAGTGTTTTTAATAAAACTGACATTTCATCTGTTTCCAGATTTTTTATCACAGCTTCTACCATATCGTGATGAAACTTGGCGTGATGTTCATATGCCCGTTCGCCTTTTTCTGTTAGCTGAATATTCACAACACGTCGATCTTTCTCACTTCTTTTTCGAACAACATACTTTTTATTTACTAGACTGTTCATAGCTGTCGTTAATGTTCCTGCTGTCACATTTAATTTTTTAGCAATTGCAGACATGGGTCTTCCTTCGCCAAGCCCGATTGCTTCTATGATATGCATATCATTATTTGTGATATCTTTATATTCTTCTGTTATAATTGCCTTTGCTTCTAATTCCCAGATTTCATTAAACAAATGAACTAGAACATCATTTATGGTATTGTAGGTGTCCACAAATTGTCCTCCTTATCAGACTTTCTACCTATTAGTATACACAATTATATTACAAAAGAAAAGATGCAATTACTTCTTGAACCGTTTCTATTTTTTTAATTTGATCGATTTTTTCCCCACAAAAAACTAAGCCATTTTCTACATCTCCTTCTACTGCACGAATCAACGCATCTGTTATACAATACGCAATCGTTTGTGGATTGCATTTTTTCATGCATAAATGGCAGTGTCGACATGGGAATTTCTCACCTTGATTGACTTTTTTAATAAAGGAATTTATGATTGCTCTTCCTGGCATACCAACTGGACTTTGTATAATTCCTATATCTTCTTTTTTTGCTCTAATGTATGCGTTCTTATACGCAAGACTGGCATCGCACTCCATCGTTGTTACAAATCGACTTCCTACTTGTATTCCTTCTGCCCCAAGTTTTAATGCCCACTTATAATCCTCTGCATTCCATATTCCACCGGCTAAAAAAACAGGAATCTTCGTAGCATACTTTTGCTCATATTTACGAACCTCAACAATAATTTTTTGTATTTCAAGTTCATATTTTTCTTTGTCCATACGCGCAATTTCTTCTCGATGAAATCCCAAGTGTCCTCCCGCCATTGGACCTTCTATGACCATAAGATCAGCCGTTCGATTATACTTTTTTTGCCAGTATTTCAAAAGCAATTTTGCAGCTTTTTCTGTAGAAACAATGGGTGCTATTTTTGTGTTTGTTTCTTTCACATATTGAGGTAAATCGATTGGCAACCCTGCGCCTGAAACAATCAAGTCTGCCCCTATCTTAACGGCTTCTTTCACATATTTTTCGTAATCTTTCATAGCCGTCATAATATTAAACCCAATGATTCCATTTGATGAAATCTTTTTTGCCAGTTTAAATTCTTTTTGCATAGCTCTTAAATTTGCCCTCAATGGACTCTGATCAAAATCTGGTTCTCGAAATCCAATTTGTGCTGCGGAAATCATGCCAATAGCCCCTTCTTTTGCAACGGCTCCTGCCAGATTATGAAGACTGACTCCGATTCCCATACCTCCTTGTAGGATTGGATATTTTAATTGTCTTTCTCCCACTAGAATTGTATTCTTCTCCATATTTTCTCCTACATATTCCGAAACCGATTATAGCGAAGTTCCGCAATTTCTTCTGGTGTCTTCTGTTCATATTTTGTAAGGAATTCATTCATATATGCAGCAAGCGTGTGACACAAAGGCAAAAATGTTTGTCTACTTAATGTCTCTGGTTCCTCAATCACTTTTTCAATGATTTTCGCCTCTTTTAAATCCCACGCAGTAATTTTCATAAGTGCTGCTGCTTCCTTTGATTTTTCACGATTCTTCCATAAGATCGTCGCAAATCCTTCTGGCGAGAGAATCGAATACGTACTATTTTCTAGCATCCATACCTCATTTGCAGTTGCCAACGCAAGTGCTCCACCACTTCCTCCTTCTCCAATTACAATGGATAAGATTGGAACTTTTAACGTAGACATACAGGCTATATTATCTGCTATTGCTCTTCCTTGCCCTCTTTGTTCTGCTTCCACCCCACAAAATGCTCCTTTTGTATCTACAAAACAAATGATTGGTCTTTTAAACTTCTCTGCTTGTTTCATAAGACGTAACGCCTTTCGATAGCCTTCTGGAGAAGGCATGCCAAAATTACACAACAAGCTTTCTTTCGTTGTTTTTCCCTTTTCCTGCGAAATAACGGTAATCGGTTTTCCTAAAAAGGTTGCAATTCCTCCAACGATTGCTTGATCGTCACCAAAATATCGATCTCCATGTAATTCCATGAAATCTGGAAACATTGTTTCAATATAATCTTTTCCTGATGGACGATCTTTTTTTCTAGATTTTTCTACTCTTTCCCACGCAGTTTTTGTAGATTTATTTGTACAATTTTCCGTATAGTTTACATTAAAAAAAGAAACTTGCCTCGTTATATGCAGCTTTAATAAATTGCTCAACTCTTGTTTTAAATTTTTTCGCTCCACAATTCGATCAATAAATCCATGTTCTAATAAAAACTCTGATGTTTGAAACCCTTTTGGTAGTTTTTCCCCAATCGTTTGTTCAATTACTCTTGGACCTGCAAATCCAATTAGAGCTCTTGGCTCCGCTAAAATCACATCACCTAGCATAGCAAAACTAGCAGTAACGCCTCCTGTTGTAGGATTTGTTAAAACAGAGATGAAAAAACCTCCTGCATCACTATGACGTTTCAAAGCTGCTGCCGTTTTCGCCATCTGCATCAAGGAATGAATTCCCTCTTGCATTCTTGCCCCACCTGATGTTGCAAAAATAATAACCGGAAGTTTCTCTTTTGTAGCACGCTCTACCATTCGTGTGATTTTTTCACCTACTACTTTCCCCATACTTCCCATAATAAAACGATTATCCATAACAGCAATTGTCGTTGGATATCCTCCAATCTTTGCCTTCCCTGTCACAATAGCCTCTTTTAATCCTGTTTTTTGTTGTACAAGATGGATTTTTTCTTCATATCCTGGATAACCTATTGGATTCTCTGAATGTACCTCTTCATCCCACGACTCAAAAGTCCCTTGATCTGTTACCATTTCAATTCTATGCATGGCATGAACCCGAAAATAATTTCCGCATTTGGGACAACTATAATCATGCTCCGCAACTTCATCCGTAAAAATAACACGTTTGCATGCATTGCATTTTTTTAACATTCCCTCTGGAACTTCTGGCCTATGAGGTTCACTTGCTCCTTCCACCAAAGTGTGGTATTTCTTATTTTTCAACATTCGTTTTAATTTCATTGTATTTCCATCTTTTCTGTAAATTCAATATTGATATCTCCAAACTGATACTGTGGATGATTGAGTATATCATATTGATACTCAATGTTTGTATCTACTCCTTCTATTACAACTTCTCCCAATGCACTACACATTTTTGCGATTGCCTCTTCTCTCGTTTTGGCATGTACGATCAATTTTGCAAGCATGGAATCATAATAGGGTGGCACTATTGCCCCTTGAAAAATTGCAGTATCAATCCGAACCCCTTCTCCTCCCGGAAAATGCACTTCCTTGATTTCACCTGGGCATGGTGCAAAATTCTTTTTGGGATTTTCTGCATTGATTCTACACTCGATTGCATGACCGTCAATCGTAATATCTTCCTGACAAAAAGAAAGTGGAAGTCCTGACGCAATTTTAATCTGCTCTTTTATAAGATCAATTCCCGTAACCCATTCTGTAACAGGATGCTCCACCTGGATTCTTGTGTTCATTTCCATGAAATAAAACGCTCCCGTTTCTTCCAAAAGAAATTCAACTGTTCCAGCATTTTCATAATTAGCAGCTTTTACTGCTTTTACAGCTGCCTCCCCCATTTTTTGACGCAATTCACTAGAAATAGCTGTACATGGAGACTCTTCAATTAACTTCTGATGGTTTCTTTGTATGGAGCAATCTCTCTCTCCTAAATGAACCACATTTCCAAATTGGTCTGCTAAAATTTGAAATTCGATATGTCTAGGGTGTTCTACAAAATGCTCTAAATACATTGTCCCATCACCAAATGCCATTTCAGCCTCTTTTTGTGCAGTTTTAAAGTGATTTAGAAACGTTTCTTCCCGATCTGCAACCCGCATTCCTTTTCCACCGCCTCCAAGTGCAGCTTTTATCATAACGGGATATCCAATCTTCTTTGCTTCTTCCTTTGCTTTTAAGGCATCTATAAATTCTTTTGTGCTTCCTTTAATAACTGGCACACCGGCTTGAATCATCGTAGTTCGCGCCTGTGCTTTATGTCCCATTTTTCGCATTACTTCCGCTTTTGGTCCTATAAAAGTAATGTTGCATTTTTCGCAAAGTTCTGCAAAACGACTATTCTCTGACAAAAAACCAAATCCTGGATGAATCGCATCTGATTGACTCGTAATTGTAGCACTTATAATTTGTTCTATATTAAGATAACTTTCTTTTGATGAAGCCGGACCTATGCAAATCGCCTCATCTGCCAACTGTACATGAAGTGCGTTTCGATCTGCATCAGAATACACTGCAACCGTCTCGATCCCCATTTCTCGACATGCTCGTATGATACGAACTGCAATTTCCCCTCTATTTGCAACTAAAACTTTTTTAATCATGTTACCACCTATCCAATCATAAAGGTCAATTTTGCACTTGCAACAACTTTCCCCTCTACCGATGCTGTTGCCTGTCCAATTCCAAGAGGTCCTTTTTGACGAATGATCTTTGTCTCTAATTTTACTTTATCCCCTGGCACAACTTTTCCTCGAAACCTGCAGTTTTCAATGCCACCAAAATAGGCTGTTTTTCCTTTATATTCCTCCCTAGAAAGAATAGCAACCGCACCAACTTGTGCCAATGCTTCCACGGTTAGTACCCCTGGCATAACGGCTTCTTCTGGAAAATGTCCTCTAAAAAACTCTTCTCTATATGTAACACATTTATAACCAACTGCATATTCTCCTGGTTTATAATCTTCGATATAATCCACAAGTAAAAACGGATGTCTATGTGGAATAATATTCTGAATTTCGTTAATTGACAGACTTTTCATCGTTTTCCTTTCTTATTTTAAACGAAACAATGGTTGACCATATTCGACGGTTTGTCCATTTTCTATAAATATTTCTTCCACTGTTCCTTCATATTCACTCTCAATCTCATTCATAAGCTTCATTGCTTCTACAATTGCAACCACCTGCCCTTTTTTTATTACATCCCCTTCTTTTATAAATGGTTCTGCATCTTCAGATGGTGCCACATAAAAGGTCCCCACAAGCGGAGACGTTATTAGTTTTTCCTTTTCAAACTCATTTTTCTGCTCTACTATCTGTTTTTCGTAATTTGTTTCTTTTCTCGGAAAGCTAGGGATCTCTTCCATCTCTTTCCCCATAAAAATTTTTATTACTCCTTCTTCATAAGAAAATTCTGTAAGATTGGAAGAAGAAATTTCTCGTATCAACTTGATTAAGGATTCTATATCCATCTTTTTCTCCTAATTCTGATATTTTCTCAACAATAATGTTGCGTTATGTCCCCCAAATCCAAGGGAATTACTCAGTACATATTTCAATTCTTTTTTTACTGGTGCATCGATTGCATAATTTAAATCACATTCCTGATCTAATATAGTTGTTCCAAGTGTCTGATGAATATACCCATCTTCTATACTTTTTACACAGGTAATAAATTCAACTGCTCCAGCTGCTCCCAAAAGATGACCAATCAAGGATTTTGTAGCGTTTACGATCACTTGTTTGGATGCTTCTTTAAATACCTGTTTGATTGCTCTTGTTTCAAACAAATCATTGTGGTGCGTACTTGTTCCATGTGCATTAATATAATCAACATCATAAGGGGTAATGTTCGCTTCCTTGATTGCCAACTCCATTGCTTTTGCTGCCCCACTTCCATCTTCTTTTGGGGATGTGATATGGTACGCATCACAAGTTGCTCCATAACCGACTACTTCCGCATAAATATGTGCCCCTCTTTTTTGTGCATGAGACAATTCTTCTAATACAACGATTCCTGCCCCTTCTCCTATCACAAATCCATTTCGATCTTGATCAAACGGAATGGAAGCTCGAAGTGGATTGGTTTCTTCCGACAGTGCTGTCAAACTTGTAAATCCAGCCACTGCGGTTGGACAAATAGAACTTTCACATCCCCCTGCCACCATCACATCTGCGTCCGAACATTGAATGGCACGATATGCATCTCCAATGGAATGGGTTCCTGTGGCACAAGCGGTTGTAACACTTGTACATTTTCCCTTTAATCCAAGTGAGATTGCCACATTTCCAGCTGCCATATTCGAAATCATCATTGGTACCATAAGAGGATTTACCCTAGATGGCCCTTTGTTTATAATTGTGTTGTGCTCCTTTTCAATGGTTTGAAGGCTTCCGATTCCAGATCCAACGATTACGCCAATTCGATAAGGATCTTCTTTTTTCATATCTATTTTTGCATCCAAAAATGCTTCTTTTGCTGCTGCAACTGCGTACTGGGAAAACAATCCCATTCGTTTGGATGCCTTAAAATCCATATGCTCTTTTGCTACAAAATTTTTCACTTCTGCAGCCAGTTTTACTTTATACTCTGTGGTATCAAATTTTGTAATTGGACCGATTCCTATTTTTTTCTCCTTGATCGCATTCCAAAATTCATCCACTGTATTTCCAATCGGCGTGATTGCTCCTATCCCTGTTACTACTACTCGTCTATCCATTGTTCTCTCCTACATTACCATTCCACCGTCTACATGAAGCACTTGCCCTGTAATATATGACGCACGATCCGATGCTAAAAATACCACCGCATCTGCTACATCTTTCGGACTTCCAAATCGGTTTAACGGGATCTTTTGTTCTGCATCTTCTTTTACCCGCTGGGAAAGACAAGCGGTCATATCCGTATGAATAAATCCTGGTGCCACCGCGTTCACCGTAATATTTCTTGATGCAAGCTCTCGTGCAGCTGATTTTGTAAGCCCTATGACTCCTGCTTTTGATGCCGCATAATTTGTCTGCCCTATATTTCCTGCAACGCCAGACACAGAAGAAAGATTGATAATTCTACCAAAACGTTGTTTCATCATCGTTCTTGCTACAAATTTCATACACTGAAATGTTCCTTTTAGATTCAATTCAATGACGGAATCAAATGCCTCCTCCGACATCTTTAGAAGCAGATCATCTTTCGTTATTCCCGCATTATTCACTAGAATATCTATTTTTCCATATTCCTTTACAATCTGTTTAAAAAATAGCTCGCATTGTTTGAAATCCGCCACATTACACTGCATAATCTCTGCCTGTCCGCCTTCTTTTAAAATTTGTTCTTTGACCTGTTTCGCCTTTTCCAATGACCCATAATAATTCACAATTACAAATGCATTTTGGCGTGCCATCTCCAATGCAATTGCCCTTCCAATTCCTCTAGAGGCCCCTGTCACCACTGCAATTTTTCCTTCTAACATTTAGTTTTCTCCTTTTTGCTCACTACAGATCCGCTCTAATGCATCCATTGTTCCAATCTGGTACACTTTCACCTCTCGATTAATCTTTTTCATTAAGCTAGAAAGGGTGTTCCCTGGTCCAATTTCAACAAATGTATCCACCCCTTGCTGAATCATATATTCGATGCTTTGCTGCCATAAAACACTAGATGATACTTGCTTTTTTAATAACCCCTTTATTTCCTCTTTTTGGGTAACCGCTTTTGCAGTAACATTTGTGACATAAGGAATCATAGGATTTTTCCACTGAATTTTATCTAGTTCCTTCTCTAATTTCTTTCCTGCTTCTTCTAAATATGGAGAATGAAACGGTCCACTTACTTTTAGTGGAAGCACTCTTTTTGCACCCGCTTCGATCAAACGTTTTTTTGCCTCTTCTATATTTTTTGTTTTCCCTGTAATCACTACTTGTCCTGGACAATTGTAATTTGCCACAAATACACCTTCTATATTTTTTACAATGTCAAAAACTTTTTCTCCAGAAAGTCCAAGTACAGCTGCCATCGTTCCTATTCCATTTGGAACTGCTTGTTCCATGAAAATTCCTCGTTTTCTAACTGCTGAAATTGCCTCTAGATCACTCATCGCTCCTGTCATCGCAATGGCACAGTATTCTCCCAAACTTAATCCAGCAGTCATCTGTGGATTTAGTCCCTTTTCTTTTGCAGTACGTGCCATAGCAAGACAGACAGTTACAAGCGCAACTTGTGTATACTCTGTGAGATTTAATTGATTATTTTCTTCAAAACAAAGTTTTTTTAAATCCAACCCAAGTACATCCGAAGCCTGATCTATAAGATTTGCTGCAAGTTTGCTTTGTTCATAAAAATCTTTTCCCATTCCAACTTTTTGTGCACCCTGGCCTGGAAATAAGAAGGCTACCTTACCCATAAATTTTATTTCCTTTCATTAACTCTTCTGCTTCACCTACGATAGAATGAATCAACTCCTTGCAAGATCGTTCTTCTTTTAAAAGTCCTGCAATTTGTCCTGCCATAACACTTCCATTTATAACATCCCCGTCTACCACTGCCTTTTTCAGTCCACCAAGGGTAAGATACTCTAACTCTTCAAAAGTGGCTCCTTCTTTTTCTTTTTTTAGATACTCATTTGTCATCTGGTTTCGGATGCTCCGTACCGGATGTCCCGTGGATCGGCCAGTAACTTTGGAATCAATATCTTTTGCCTTTAAAATCGCTTTTTTATAATTTTCATGGACTAAAGACTCTTTTGTAACAACAAAACCTGTCCCCATTTGTATTCCTTGTGCTCCTAACATAAAGGCTGCGGCCATTCCTCGTCCATCTCCGATTCCACCTGCAGCAATTACGGGAATGTGAACTGCATCTACAATCTGTGGGACTAACGTCATAGTTGTACTTTCTCCAATATGTCCTCCGGCTTCGGTTCCTTCTACGATCAACGCATCCGCCTGAAGTCGTTCCATTCGTTTTGCCATTGCCACAGACGCCACTACTGGAATCACCTTTATTCCTGCATCTTTCCATAACTTCATATAAGGTTCTGGATTACCGGCTCCTGTTGTTACAACCGCAACTTTTTCTTCCGCAAGAACGTGTGCAACTTCCTCCACATGAGGACTTAACAACATCACATTGACACCAAATGGTTGCTTTGTTAATTGCTTCATCTTTTGAATCTGATCTTTTACCCATGTAGCTGGTGCATTTGCCGAACCAATGATTCCAAGTCCCCCTGCATTTGAAACTGCTGATGCAAGATGATACTCTGCTACCCAAGCCATTCCCCCTTGAATCACTGGATACTTAATTTCTAATAATGTGCTTACGTTTGTTTTCATGTTGTTCCTTCCTGACAGTTTTATTCCTCGGCAAGGTATTTCACCACATCCCCTATGGTCTGTAATTTCTGCAAATCTTCTGATGGGATTTCTTTCTCAAATTCATCTTCAAAAGCCATTACCATTTCAAATAAATCTAAAGAATCGGCTCCCAAATCTTTTTGAAATGACGTACTTTCTGTTAATGTTTCTTTCTCAACTCCTAATTCTTGTGCTACAATATTCTTTACCTTTTCTAACATCCTGTTTCTTCCTTTCTTTTTCCATTCTAATTTATGTAATCCCAAAGGGTATTACCACTCTATTAAAGTTGCGCCCCAAGATAAACCTGCGCCAAACCCTGCCATTATGATTTTCATTCCTGGCTTTAGTTTCTTTTTTCGGTTCCATTCATCTAACAAAATGGGAATGCTTGCAGAAGAGGTATTGCCATAATCCTTTACGTTCATTGGAAATTTTCCAATGTCTACTTGCAATCTTTTCGCAACTGCCTCTACAATTCGTTTGTTTGCTTGATGCAATATAAAATAGTCAATTTCATCTGGTTTCATTTTGTTTTTTTGAAGAACTTCTAAAATAACATTTGGAACATTTCGAACTGCAAATTTAAACACTTCTTGTCCATTCATTTTGATATAATCTCCTTGTTCACAAGTCAATACTTCTCCTTTTTCTCCTTCGGAATGAGAAATCATAGAAAACATCCCTTGCTCTTTTGCCTTTACAAGCACTGCCCCTGCTCCGTCTCCAAACAAAATACAAGTACTACGGTCTTTATAATCTACTTGTCTTGAAAGTGTTTCTGCTCCGATTACTAGAATCGTCTTATAAAGATTCGATTGTAAATATGCCTGCGCCGTGTTGTAAGCATATAAAAATCCAGTACAAGCAGCATTAAGATCAAAACAAGTGGCATGAATTGCTCCAATTTCTTTTTGCACCTCACATGCTGAACATGGAAGCAGTCTTTTCGCAGAGCAAGTGGCCAAGACAATTAAATCAATTTCTTCTGCTGAAATTCCCGCCATCTCTATGGCTTTCTTCGCTGCTTGCGTTGCCATAGTGACTGTATCCTCTTCTAACACCAAATGCCTACTCACAATCCCAGTTCTTTCTTGGATCCAAGCATCACTTGTATCGACAATCTGCGATAATTTTTGATTATCTAAAATGTTTTTCGGCGCATATGCTCCTGTTCCACATATATGACCATTCATAATCCCTCTCCTATTGTTTTGTACTTCAAATAGTTTGACAATCAAATTTATACTACTTTTCATAAGCTTTGTCAATATAAATATTTGAATATCAAAGCATTTTTTCTAAAAAAAGAACTCTTATGAAGCAACCATAAGAGTTTTTTCTCGATTTTCTATTCTTTTGTTTTTATATTTCTTCGATTCACTGCGTATATTCCCACAGCCACTAACGTTAATGCGATCATGTTTTTTAAAGAAAACGCCTGCGCTCCTTCTTTAAGCAAAATTGCTGACAATAGCACTCCAATAACTGGGTTCATAAACCCATATACGGTCACTTTCGACACCGGATTATGTTTTAATAAAATTCCCCATAAAGAATAGGCTGCTGCAGATACAAAGGCCAAATATACAAGCATCCCAACTCCTGCCACATTCACTTCTGTCAAAGTACCTCCCATTAAAATTCCAACAAAGGTAAGAATAATTCCTCCTACTGCAAACTGATAGCCACTTAACATTACAGGATTGGAATCTTTGGAATATTTTTTTATGTAAATTGAAGATAATGCATAGGATGTTGCTGAAATAAGCATAAATCCTTCTCCCATTAGTTTGATATCAAAATCAATACTACTTCCATTTAAATTAGCAAGAATTACGCCAGCAAATCCAACGAGACATCCAACTGTTTTTTGAGTTGTTAATGTTTCTTGATGAAAAATCAGGCTAGCTGCAAGGATGGCAATTAACGTGTTGGTTCCTGTTATAATAGCCCCTTTTACGCCTGTCGTATGTGCTAATCCTACATAAAAGAAAAAATATTGGATAACCGTTTGGAACATACAAAGTTTCAATATATTCGTCAGATCTTTTCTTTCTGGCAATAATAGTTTCTTTTGTGCAAAGCTTCCAATTATAATTGTTAATACCCCAGCAAGTATAAATCGTAAACCTGCAAATAAAATTTGCGTTCCCGTATCTGCTGATGAAATTTTAAACAGTTTATATCCTATTTTTATACTAGGAAATGCACTCCCCCATAAAGTGCAGCAGACAAGTGCTAGAAGAGCAACTACCCATCCCTTTGTAAGCAACTGTTGTTTTGTTTTCATAAAGATTTGTTTCTCCTTCTTTCTCATTTTTTTGTAATCTGTTCAAATTTAGCATGCACAACCTGCTGTAATTCTTTTGGATCGACTTCGATCTGAAGTCCAATTTTTCCGCCTGATACATAAATTGTTTCCCAATCAAGCGCTGAAGAATCTACCACCGTCGGAAATAATTTTTTCATTCCTACCGGAGAACATCCCCCATGAATATATCCGGTTAATTTTTGAAGATCTTTTTGTTTTAACATCTCAATTTTTTTAACACCAACAATTGTTGCGGCCTTTTTTAAGTCTAACTCATGGTCTCCTGGAATACAAAATACATAATAACCATGATTTAAATCCGTTGTAACAAGCGTTTTAAATATTCGATCCGCTGACTGTTGGAAATACGAGGCCACATCTACCGCTGATACTGGGCCATTTAACGGATATTCGCGCACGATATAGTTTATTTTTTCTTTGTCCAAAATTCGCATTGCATTTGTTTTTGATGCCATTTCTGGTTCTCCTTCCACTACAAATTATTCGCTCATTATATATGCATAAAGTAATTTTGCCGTTTCTACCACTCCATCAATATGACAACGCTCCATTCCATGACTAGCAAAACACCCCATACCAAACGCAGCCGCATATACGTTGTTGCCTGAACGAATAGCTGCACTGGCGTCTGTTCCATATCGATAAAATACATCGACACAATAATTAAGCTCTTCCTTCTTTGCTAGATTGATGAGTTTTGTAGTTAATTCTCGATCATACGGCGTATAGTTATCTTTGGCACAAATAGAGACCGCATATTCATTTCCCGAATAATCTGGTCCTATTAGTCCTATATCAAGTGCAACATATTCTTCTACTTCTTTTGGCAACCAAGCTCCACCATGTCCAATCTCTTCATAAAATGGAAACGCAAAAAGAGTTGTATAATATGGTTTTTCTCCTGATTTTTTCAATTCTTCTAATACTGCAAAGACTGCCCCTACCGCTGCTTTATCATCTATATGACGAGATTTTATAAACCCTTTTTCTGTAAATTGATAGTTTGGATCTACGGAAATAATATCGCCATGTTCGATTCCTAAATTCCTTACATCCTCTGCTGTTTGCACGTGTTCATCCAAAATCACCATCATATTATTTTCTTCTCTTGGAAGAGATCTTGCGTCATCAAATACATGCGTAGAGTGAGACACACATGTTACAAGTCCTGTATAAACTCTTCCATCTCTTGTATGAATATGTACACATTCTCCATCAATATTGTTATAATTGATTCCTCCAAGATTCCGCAATGCCAATGTTCCATCTGCGTTAATATGTCTTACCATCATCCCGATGGTATCTAGGTGGGCTCCAACACAAATCGTTTTTTCTGGATGCTCTCCCTCTACTTTAATGTAAATCGTTCTTTTTCGATCAAAGAAAATTTCATACCCAAACATCTTTGCCATTTGTTCCATAACTGGAGTAATTTCTTCATAGTAACTAACAGGACTTGGTGTTTCTATCAGCTTTCTTGTTACTTTTTCAATTGTTTCTTTTTGAATCTTCATTCGATCTTCTCCTTTAATAATTATATTTTTTTCTATTGTATAAAATAAATCCGATTGCTATAAATATCGTAAAAAACTCTGCAACGGGTACTGACAACCAAACCCCTAGCTCCCCTATAAAGATCGGAAGCAACAAAATACTTAAAATGAGAAATACAAAGGTTCTCATAAAAGAAATAATTGCTGATATTTTTCCATTTGACAAAGCTGTAAACATGGATGACGAAAAAATGTTAATCCCAGAAAACAAATAGTTAAATGAGAACAAAAAACATCCAGCAACTGCAATCTCGTAGGTTTTACTGCCTTTTTGCGAAAATATTTCTACTACAAACTGATTCGTTAAAAGGGATAAAGATAAGATCAATATGGAGGATAGCGTGATAAATCCAAAGCATATTTTCACAACATTTTTTAGCAATTTTTGATTTTTCTTTCCATAATTGAAGCTAATCACAGGGGCAACCCCCATAGAATACCCCATATATAATGAGTTAAATAAAAACTGGCCATATAGTGCAATCGTAATTGCTGCGACTCCTTCTTCACCTTTCATTTTTAACATAATTATATTGAATAAAAATGTAACAACAGATGTAGCAAGATTAGAAACCATCTCCGAGGATCCATTGAAGCAGGTTTCTTTCAGCACCTTTTTATGAAACTGTGGCGTAACAAAGTATAACTCCTCTTTACAGAAAAAGAAATATATGAATCCAATTATTGCTGGAATCGCTTGTCCAATTCCAGTTGCAAATGCAGCACCTAACACCCCTAGATTCATAGGACCCATAAATATATAATCTAATACAATATTAGCTACTCCTCCCGCTATGGTCGCTCCTAATCCAAGATTGGGTCTCCCTGCAGTTACTAGAAAAGTCTGGAATAACATTTGTAACATATAAAGTGGCGTAAAATATAAAAGTACACTAAGATAGGAAATACAATCCGACAACAAGCGTGGGGTAGCTCCTAGTAACTGTACGATTGGTTCAATCCATATGTTTCCTACAACTAAAACAACCACTCCAAATGAAAATCCTAGAATTGTAAGCATTGTAAAATCTTTTCTTGCCTCTATTATATTGCCTTCCCCCATTTTTCTTGCAACAACCGCACTTCCACCTGTGGCAAGCATAACACCAACCGCAATCACAATTGTAATAACTGGAAAAACAATATTCGATGCAGATAGCGCGTCACTTCCTACATATCTAGAAATAAATACTCCGTCCACAATGGCATACAAAGACATAAACATCATCATAATCATAGATGGAAATGCAAATTTTAATAACGATCCCATCTTAAAATCCTGACTAATTGAACTACTCATCTCTCCTCCTTTGAAACATTTATATAACAAAAAACGATACCCTAAGGTACCGTCTACATTCATCCTATATACATACCTTCAAAACCACACACAAAGAATCTTTTAACATCCATTCCTATCACCTTGCTTGGTTATGCCCTCGACCTATTAGTAAC
>JARIEI010000122.1 GCA_029256845.1 Ruminococcus sp.
TTTCTTGCATGGATAATAGAATTCCTGGAATGACACCACATGATCCAGCGGTTGGGGCTGCTACAATCAATCCCATGGAAGCATTAACTTCCAACACTGACAATCCATAAGCAATTGCTTTTGTCAACGTATCCCCGCATAGCCGTGCATCTGCTTTGGTTGCCTCTGCAAATTTCTTTGCCTCTCCGCCAATTAATCCTCCCATTGATTTTTGTGGTTCTTCCATCGCAATCACAGAAGATTTTTTCATAATGTTCCAGGAAACTTTTAGCTGTTCCATCACTTCTTTTTCTGTTAATTTTCCTTCTGCCACTTCTCTCTCTAACATAATCTGGGAGATCTTTTTTTGTTCTTTTTCACATAAATTTAGTAATTCTATTCCTGATTCAAAATCCATATTCCTTCTCGCCTTCCTACATTTGTACAAGCATAACTCCATGTATCTGATCGTGTTTTTCGATTTCTTTTACGATCTGATCTGGAATTTGATCATCGGACTCCACAATGGTAAATGCGTTCTGTCCTTTTTTCTCACGGAAAATCCGAAGAAATGCAATATTTACGTTTGCATCTCTAAGACAGCTTGTAATATGGGCTGCCACTCCACATTTGTCCGTCTGACTAATAATAAGGGTACTGTATTCTCCTGTGAAATCCACTTCAATTCCATTGATCTCCACAATCTTGATTCTGCCTCCACCAACAGAAACGCCTTTTGTCGTCAGTTTTTTTCCGTCTTTTCCTTCAAACTCAATCTGTACTGTATTTGGATGAGTCGGATTTGTGATTCGGTCTACTTTAAATTCATATGCAATTCCTTGTTCTTTTGCAATAGCAAAGGAGTCTCTGATTCGAATGTCGTCTGGCTCAAATCCAAGCACTCCCCCCAATAAAGCTTTGTCTGTTCCGTGTCCTTTATATGTGGCAGAAAAAGAACCATAAAGTGTTAATGTCACTTTTTTTAGATTCCCTTTAAAAAGGCTTCGAGAGAGCTTCCCTATAGCTGCTGCTCCTGCCGTATGTGAACTGGATGGACCAATCATATTCGGACCGATCACATCAAATATACT
>JARIEI010000136.1 GCA_029256845.1 Ruminococcus sp.
GAAGGTGTCCATGAGAGGCAAAAATTTTCTGTCCATCCAGTTCAAGAAAACAATATTCTGCAAGAATTGGAAATTCTAACACCATCTGATCCACTTCTGTATCACAGTTTCCACGTACACACAGAAAATTTTCT
Organism: Ruminococcus sp.; assembly: GCA_029256845.1. GTDB lineage: Bacteria > Bacillota > Clostridia > Lachnospirales > Lachnospiraceae > JAHHTM01. Next base: position 135 of record JARIEI010000136.1, read on the forward strand.
TTTTTGGAATTTAACATCTCAATCACTTGTTTTGGTGCATACTCCTTTGGCAAATCATTTCGTGGTCCATGATATAAAAGGTCTCCCAGCAACAATAGACGATCTGCCTGTTCTCTTTCATAGGCTTCTAACATCTTTCGGCAATAGTATGCAGAGCCATGGATGTCTGAAGCAATCATTACTTTCATACTAAATATTCTCCTTATTCATTTCTTGTTGGAATAAATGCCGCAACCGCTGCAGCCACACTTGAAATTGGCATGGTTTGAAGCCAGATTTTTCCAGGTCCTGTAAGTACAGTATTGAAAATTCCCTCTCCGCCGAAGAACATATTTTTTAATCCTGGAACCTGACGGATATCCATTTGAACACTTGCTTCATATCCTGCCACATTTCCTGTATCTACTACAATTTGCTGTCCTGGAGCTAATTCGTATTCTACAAGCTCACCATCGATTTCTACAAACGCCATTCCACTTCCAGAAAGTTTTTGCATAATAAAACCTTCTCCTCCAAAAAATCCAGCTCCCAATTTTTTCTTAAAGTGAATCGATAATTCTACCCCAGTTTCTGATGCCAAAAATGCATTTTTTTGAACAATCATCTCACGTCCTGGTGTAATTTCCAACGGAACAATTTTTCCTGGAAAACTAGATCCGAACGCAATCAGTCCATTTCCCCGTGCTGTATAAACATTTTGAAAAATATTCTCTCCTGTAAATGCCCTGGAAAACATCTTTCCAATTCCGCCGCCTTTCGTTTCCATCTGCATATTTGGACTCATCCAAACCATAGAGCCACTTTCTGTGACCATTGCTTCTCCGTCTTGTAACTTACACTCTACAACCGGAAATGCTCCTCCTTTAATTTCATATACCATACTTTTATTCTCCTTTTTCTTGAATTAAAAAACATTCCTGTTCTATTACCATTTCTTCTTTTAGCATTTCTTGAATCAAATTCTGGAATTCTGGAAGTTCTATTTTTTTTAATTTATTTAACGTTTCACCTGATATTTTTTCACCGTATTTCAAATATTTCCGATACGTGATCACATCCATTTGAAGTGGTTGTAGTCGATTAAAGATTTTACTTTTTATATATTCAAAAATTTTGATGCCTCCATAATCCAAATCTCCACTATGATAAAATTCCACTTCTTGATTTTGCAATACTATATTTAACTTTTGCAAAAATCTTCTTTCTCTTGGAGAAAAATAACCATGGGTAAAAATATACAATGTATGCTTATCATAAGGTGCCGAAACAAAATTGGCTTTATTTTCTATGGTAACAATTTTTTGTATATCTGGCTGTTCTGATAAAATTTCTGCATTTTCTAAGGTCTGAGAATTAAGAACCGTTCCATAAAAGTATTGATTAAGATTCACAGTTTCATATTCTCCATCTTTTTGAAGTCGAATACAAAGTGGACCTTTCACTTCCATTTCCTGAGAATATTCCTCAATATAAATTTGGGATAATACTTGTGTTTTATCCATTTCATCTTCCACATCTTCGCAGAATTTTCTTGCTTTTGAAATAATATAGGATTCTGCTTCTTGCTCAAATGATTTTGAATTCTTCATGTAGGTTCGACTAAAAATCCTTTTATAGATAGGTGCATCTAACTGATCCAAGCCGCGAAAAACTGGAAAATAAAACTCCACATTGTCTGGCATCTTCAATTTGTTTTTCGGGTCATTTCGAAAAATAAGATCTTCGTAATATTTTTTTATCCACTCTTTTGAAACGGCCTTGAGTTCATTTTCTAGTTGTACTTTTTTTCTCTCTACCTGTTTCCATTTTGGTTCTCTACCAACCAATTGATAAAACTGATCGATCTGATTCATGGAAAATTCAATTTTTTTAATGTCACTTCCTCTAATGACCCATTTTAATGAAACAAGCCCCTTTGCTTCTAACTCCTTGGCTTCTTCTATAAATTTTGACTTTCCACACCTTTGGTAATCTTCTTCTTCAACCTTTATAGAACGATTTCCAGTCCTTCCTTTTTCCCAATCTCTGATACTCTTCTCGCACTTATCAATAATTTTATTTGCAATATACATACGCATCTGCCTTTTATTCTTCCACTAGTTCCACAAACTCTTTCTTTTCAAATTCCTGGATAGAAATATGCTTTTTATTTGGATTTGCGTAAACGAATGTCTTGTCCACATTTTCTAGATAATTTTGTATTTTGTCATTGGTCGCACTGATAATTGCTTGGAATCCAAGTCCACGGATCAGTGAAATACAACTTGCCACTTTTTCTGCATCCATTTTTGAAAACGCTTCATCCAATACTACAAGACGAATGGTTGGATTTCTACGAATCGTTGGAGAAAGATTAATCCGATAAATCTGTGCAAAACTAGCAAGCAATGCAACATAAAGTGGGTTTTGTCCCTCTCCACCGGAATTTTTTTTGATCATTTTACTAAGTCCAATGGTCATATCTTTCTCACCACTGACAATCTGCTGCATATCAAAAGAAAGATAAGTTCGATAATCTGCATATTTTTCCATATTCCTCTTTGCTTCTTCTAGTTCTTCCTTGGTCGCATTTTCGGATGGAATAAAAATACCAATTAACTCATTCATCAATGCCCCATATTTATCTTCATGTTCCATGGTAAACATATCGAGTTGATTTTCCATGGAATCGGAAAGTTGTGACGGATCAATCTGAAGCGATTCATCCATAAACATTTTATAATACTTTCCATCCGCCCCTTTATTTTTTGTAATCACAAATTGATACTTATCCTTACCAAAATCTAATCTACTGATGATGCGATTGAGTTCATCTTTTCTTTGGTATGCTTCTCGAATGGCACTTCTAATTTTAAATATAAAATCGTCCTTAAAGTGTTCTACTGCAGATCTTGCCTGTACTTTCGCTGCCTCTTTGTATTTTTCCAGATCATCACACTGCAAGCTCTTCAAAAGAGTTTCATATGGCTCATTTGTTTCAATTACCGCAGAGAACGTACGATTCAAATAATTTTGGAGATAGCGACTTCTTTGATCTACCAAATTCTGGTAGCATTTTTTCTTTTCCTCTTCCAATTGAAGGGATTCTGTGATCTTTTGTTTTTTTAGATAGTCATAATTTGTACTTTTTCTTGTTTCCATATAAGCTGCAAACTGCTCTTCATAAAAATGATTTTCTTGGAAGTTCTTTTCTTTCTCGGAAAGTATTTTTTCAAAGTTCAAATTTTCACTACTACATTTATGAATGGTTTCTTGATTGCTCCATATGGTTTTTGCAACCTGATCAATCTTAAGTTTGACCGCTTCTTTTTGTTGCATTAATTCTTTCTTTTGCGTTTCTAATAAGGAAAGCGATTCTTCTTGAATCTTTCTCATTTTTTCTACAATTTCTACTTTCCTCTTTTCCTTTTGAGGAAGTTCTTTTAGATCAGATAAACACTCCATGTAATCGGATACCGGTTGTTGTAAAGATTCGAGTTTCAAAAGGTTCTTCAGTTGTTCTAATTCCTCTTGGAGTGGTTTGCGTTCTTGTTGAAGACTTTGGCATTTCTCATCCAATTGACGGATTCTTTTACGCATACTTGTCTCACCAATATACGCTCTTCGTGTATAGTTTTCCGGATTTATATGACGCAAACTGAAACTATGATATAGCATACAATCTGGCGTGATCCCAATCTTGCATTTGCGAAGGTCTTCCATGCTTTCACATTTCATCACTTTTCCTAACATAAAATCAATATAGGCACGAACATACTCTTCTTTTGTCTTCACTTCTTCACAAAGAGCACCCTCGTAAACCGCAATCTCGCCCTTGTTTGCAGACTCTAAAATCTTTTCCGTATCTAAAATAGACACCCGACAATACTTTTTCTTCTCCATGTCTTTGTAAAAATCCATGGCCGTTTTTACATACGCTGGTTCCACAACAAGCATTAACTTATTATTTCCCAAATATCCTTCTATGGCATTGTGCCAGCGTTCCTCTTTAATATCTAGAAGGTCTGCAAGAATCTGTACATTTACAAATTTTCCATAGTGCTCTGTTAGCCTTGTACGAAGTTCATATCTTGCCTCTTCCAATTCTTTTGGATACGCTTTTCGTCCTTGCTTTAGTTCCTTTAATTCTTCTCTTGCTTCCTGCTCTTCTTTTTTTATTTTTCGAACATTTGAATCTAATTCTCTTCGCTCTTCTTCTAATTCTTCTCGAAGATTGAATAAACTGCCTTTTAACTGTTCTAGATCTTCTTTGGAAATACTTTGATTTCTAAATTGATCGATTGCCCAAATCGTCTGGTTCGGTGTAACATCACTTTTCTTCCACTCCACTAAGTGGTCTGCGATTTTTTCCCATTTTACTTTACTATTTCCCAAACGCTCTAATGTTTCATTCAAGTTCAAAAGTTCTGTCTTTAACGACTCATATCCACTATTGTGAATGCGCAGTAACACTTCTTCATAGGCTTTTTCCAGTTGCTCTTCCTCTCCTTGAAGCTCCTGTTTTAATTGTTCTTGCTTTTCAATTTCTAACCTACGTTCCTTTATTTTATCCAGAAATTCTTGAATCCTTGCCTTTAGTTGTAACATCTCCAGTTTATCAATTTGATAAGTACAACCTGCTACCTCTTCTTGCTTTTTTTGAAATAAATCATACGCACTTTGGATTTCTTCCAACCACTTAATTTCTTCTAAAGTCTGTTCAATTCTAGCACGCATGCGCCCATACTGTGTGACACTCTCTTGAAGATCTTCAATGTGGATATCTTGCTCCATACAAATATATTCTTTTACAAAATCTTCCAGCTTAATATTCATACGAAATGGAATCGCACGTTTGAATAATCGTGGAAATTTTTCCATATCCAATCCACCAAGATATACATCATACATCTGACGGCGAAATCGTTCATTGCTTGGACCACAATAATACTGATCCCCTGAAAAGTTTCTCTGCAAAAATTCTTTTACTTCTCCTGTTGAAAGACACCTTTTATCCCCGCGATATGCATTTTCAAGCAGTCCACCGGTATGCCAAAAGAATAGACGATTAATTTCATTGGTTGCTGTTTCTACATCAAAAACAACTCCGATACACTGTTTTTCTTTCGTATCTGTCTGTTCCAACTCCAAAACAATGGTGCTAGAAAAATTTTGATTTCTAAGATATTGCGATTCGTTATTGTCACTAATATTGACCATTCCTCGAAGATATTCAATCAAAGAACGATCGGAATCGTCTGCCGCTGCCTTATTAAAAAATCCTCTTCCATCGGTATTTGCATATAGTACAATCTGCATGGCATCGATCACTGTAGACTTTCCACTTCCAGAATGTCCAGTAAAAAAGTTAATTCCTTGATTCAATGTCAAGATTTTTCGATCAATATAGTGCCAATTATTCAGACATATTTTCGATATTGCTTTGAAGGCTTGATTCTTTTCCACGGTACTCCTCCTCATTAAATGTGTGTAATAATTCACTGACGTGATCTCCCGATACTACCGCATTGATACACGGATAAATCACCATACGCAGTTGTTCATCCATTTCCTCCATTGTATCAAGCGGTTCTACAATCTGACATTTTTTAAGCAAGGAAATCGTCCTTTTCATTTCTGTTGGTGATGGGAGTGCTCTTAAAACACCAAAATCTCCTGCTTTTCCATTGATTGCTCCTAACGTTGTAACAATATGGCTACTGGCAGATGCGGATGCCATTTGTTCATCATAGAGAAGTTTTAAAACTAAAATATAGATGGTTGCAAGCTTTGGAAGTTTCTCTCCCATTAAAGTTTCTCCCTGAATATAAATCAGTCCCATATGTACATTTTCCTTTAATTCAATTCCTGCAATTTCAAAATATCTCTTTAAAAACTCCAAATGTCTATTGCAAATTCGATACTCGTGTTGATACACCATTCTACCAAGACGTCTATCAAATTTTTGTTCCAAAAGAAAGGTTTGACGATATAATGTTTTTACAACTTCAATCAAATCCTCCTGCTCCTCTGGCATCAAGTTTTCGTAATATTCAATCATCTTATCATACGTTCTCCTCATTTATTTTTTTACAAATTGAAGGGCTGGATAACAATATCCATTTTTTTCGATCTGCGTTTCCTGTGTCTTAACTACGAAGTAAGAACTCTTTTTTCTTGTACTTAAATCATAGGCTAAAATTAATTTTTCAAAACTTTCTTCACTGTCTATCACAAGATTTCTTGTATCCATCACTTCATTTTCCATATTTGCTTCGATAAAGTCTTCAATCTGCTTTTTGCTAAACCTTGCTTGAACTTTATTTAATTTTAACACCGCTTCTCGCTCTAGATCCTCTTGAATCTCTTCTTTGGCCATATGGCTTATAAAATCCTTTTTCCCTTTTCTACGCTTATATAAAGACTTTTCTGAAAGAATCTCTACGAAGGAAAGATTCATTTTTTCTCCTATAGCAAGAGCCATATTGTCCAGATCATCTGATGCTGACATTTTATTTAATAATTGAACCACTAAACCTTTCGTATCGGTCTGCCCACTTAACAAGTAATTTAATCTTGTCACAGTGGCACGTATATACTTCGTATGCTCTCTATCCATGTTCGAAATACGATGCTCAATATCATCAAATCCACGCTCGATCATATCGATTAGATCTAACACATCCTCTTTCGTATCTTTCATGGCCTTTGCTCGTTCTCGAATCTTTTCAATCAGTTGCTCATCATCACGGATTTCTTTTAAGATGTTTTTAATATCTGTTTTATAGCGGTAAAAATTATCCGAGGTCTTTAAGATGTGATATTTTTTTTGCACCATATCTTCTACAAACCCCTCTAGATGCTCACTTAATACGTCTCCATAGGATTCTTGATCTAAAAGCCGTGCAAAAAACTTGTCCATGTTGTGAAGCATATCTTGAAGAACTTTATTTAATCTTCTTGTGTTTACTAACGTTGTCCTTAACATGGAAATTCCCGCTCTAGGATCATGCTTAAAGGAATATAGATTAGCATACACATTTTGTATATAAACTTCTGTTTCTTCGATATCTTCGTTAGTAAGACGCTCAAATGCATCAATAAAAATAGCCGCATAATCTGGTATCACAATGTTTACAACCAGATTACTATAGTCTTCGATTTTTTTAAGCCAGCCTTTCTTTAAAAGCCAGTTTAAAATACGAGAAGAAGTGGTCTCTAAAAGGTCAAATTCATTTTCATCTTCTTCTCTTAAAAGTTCAAAATGCTCTCTTGCATTTTTATCACTCAATACTTGAATACATGCTTCTTTTGTGAGGAAATAATTGTTATATTCATACTCCTCGTTGATCGCCAAAAGAGCTTCTATATAAGTCTCTCTGTTTACAGAACGAAACAAACTCCAAAAGCCATCTGGTATTTCAAAACGCATTTTCATAAACGATACCTCTACTTGTACTTTCCTACGCACTTGCATTGTAAGTTTAGTTTATCATACTGTATAATCAGTGTAAATGTTTTAACGCTTTGCAGTCCTTGCCAAGTTTAATGCACCTCCTGCTTTAAGTAGTTTTATCTTTTTGGACGGTTCGTGAAGCTGATCACAAACATCGGTTAACATGCAGCTCCTAAAAATCAGCATGCCATAGGTAATGTCTGTAGTGAATTTTCTTTCAGGCTTTGCAAGTTTTTTTAATTTTATTTGTAAAAGTTAAAATTTTTCATTTCAAAATGTAAATATTAGATGTATAGTTAGTCTTAAGGAATCTTCTCTCTTTTTTACAGGGTGTATATGGGGAGACAGATTGTCAGAGTCAGAATTCCAAAGCCTGACAAGGAAGTCATAAAACGTTCTGACACCTAGAGTATCACCAAAGCGAAAGCCACTCAGGATTGCATAGAGTAGATTAATCTTCAATCGGGTAGCTCAGTCAGTAAGGGAATAAACCTTAAAATCAATGGAATGCAGATAAGAACGCTGCATACAAGAAAGTATCCTTGGTCTTGAATCTAACTAAGGCAGAATATTTGCTGCAGAGCAGTTCATCCATATAAGAAAGATCAAGATTTCAGAAACGTTCGATGATATCCCATGTTGATTTGGCAAAAACAGTGGGGGATTATAACAAAAAAGGAATCTACAAGCCTTAATTTTACTGGACTGAAGATTCCGAGAGATTATTATAAAATAAAGGAAGGGATTTTTTGTTAAAAAGAAATGATAAACTCAAGAAAAGGGGGCATCTTAATAGTTTTCATAAGAATGTTATGAAGTTCGGTGTGTTTTTGTGTGTTTTATTTCTATTATTTTTTATCATTCACACAAAACTTCAGAAATCTATAGAATTGCAAGTTCTTGAAGTTCACGATACCTACCTGATCCTTCAAGATCCGAAGTATTCTACCGATTATATGGTAGAATTAGTAGGAAACAAATCTACCGATTTTAATGTCGGAGATTTAGTCATAGTAACATACAATGGATCCATGGACGATAGAGCACCTGCTTCTTTAGGTGGGGTCACAAAAATTAAACCTTTAAAAAAATAGAAGGAAACTGTTACGAAAAAGAGAATATTTAATACAAGCTTAGCTGTATGCGCATGTTTATCCCTTTCTTTAATTTATAATACAAATTCTACAGTAGTCAATGCAAATGATATATCCGAAGAAGAAATCATTGAAGTAATCGAAACTAATCTTGAAACAGGCGAGACAAATACAATCGATATACCATTCTCAGAAGATTGTGGCGGAGAAACCTATAATCCTAATCCAACACCAAAAGCAATAATTGGCGCTGATAATAGAACTCGCATCTCTACTAGTATAATGGATATTTTCCCATTTTGCTCACATGGCGTTGTCTATTGTATATGGCCTAATGGAGAACGTAGCTATGGCACTGGATGGCTATTCGGTCCTAACGATGTAGCCACTTCTGCACATGTAGTATACGACATATCATTAGGTGGTACACCTTCTAGCATTAGATTTTATCCTGGTGTAAATGGTCCTTCTCTTGGTACTGGTTATGATGCCCAAAATGTATCATTGTCTGCTGAATGGCAAAATGCTAAAGATGATCGTTATGATTATGCAGTTTTTGAAGTAAATTCAAATATAGGTAACAGCCGGGGATTTTATGGATGGAGTACATCTGCTTCTGTTAATAACAGTGTACAAGTTATGGGATATCCTAAATCCTATGAGTTATGGGCAGATACACGAAGTGTAGTAAATGTAGATTCTTCATTTGTCTATTATGATGTTGATGAAACAGCAGGAGAAAGTGGTGCTCCTGTTTATAACACTATCACCCAGAACGTCATTGGTATAAATAAGGGTAATAATGGTAGTAGTGGATATAATTGGAGTGTCAGAATTAATAGTGAAATTACCAATGTATTAAGTTACTATAGAAATAAATAAACATATTTATTGCAGACTGTAGAAAAAGTCCCGAGCTTTTTGCTCGGGCTTTTCTTATGTCTAAAGTTATTCAAAACAGAATGTTTTCTAAATAAAATTCTATAAAAATTTCTACCACTTATGAACAAGTAAATGAAAGTTTTCACGCACATCAAATATTATAATATAAGCAGGCGGTGCAGCACTATGATGACAATAAATGCAGATGTTTTATATGGATGACATGGTTCCCCAAAATCGTATGCTTTGATTAATTGATAGAGCAATTGACTGGAACTTCTTTTATGATCTTATAGAAGATAAATATTGCCATAATAACGGACGCCTTAGTATGAATCCAGTTGCATTCTGGCACTAAACATTTTCTGTTAAAACGTTACATTTTTACTTTAGGGATAAATTGATGGAAACCCTTATTTTTTAATAGTTTCTTCAATCTGTCATTATTATAACTCAATCCTCAGCTGAATAGTTGCCCATCTAATGTCATAAATGTTGGCAATAAAATTGGTTGCAATGTATGTATTTGCTTTATGCCATTTTGATATATCTGGAAAAAGGAAATGAATAACAATGGATGCTTTTTTGACAAATGCTCTCTTGCATTTTTATCACTTAACACCTGTATACATGCTTCTTTTGTGAGGAAATAATTATTATATTCATACTCCTCGTTGATCGCCAAAAGTGCTTCTATATAAGTCTCTCTGTTTACAGAACGAAACAAACTCCAAAAGCCATCTGGTATTTCAAAACGCATTTTCATAAACGATACCTCTACTTATACTCTCTTACGCACTTGCATTATAGAATTATTTTATCATACTGTATAATCAGTGTAAATGTTTTAACGCTTTGCAAAATGCAACTGCAGCCATTGTACTTACAAATGTGGCCACAATCCCCGCACCCACGATGAATGTCGGATTTGCACTTCCGTACTGACTTCTATAAGAAATAATATTAACAGGAATTAGCTGCAAGGAAGAAATGTTTAGTATCAAAAAGGTGCACATTTCCTTAGAGGCCACATGGGGTTTTACGGTCACTTCTCCCCTCTTTCTTCTTTCCTCCTCCAAATCTGACAGCGCCTCCATGGCCTTTAGTCCCGCCGGAGTTGCCGCCCATCCAAGCCCCAAAATATTTGCAATAAAATTAGTTGTAATATGTGTATTTGCTATGTGTCCTTTTGGTATATCTGGAAAAAGAAAATGAATGACAGGAGAAGCTTTTTTTGCCACCGATTCTATGATTCCTGCCTGTGTTGCAATTTCCATAAGGCCACTCCAAAAAGACAGGACACCAAGCATTGTAATACAGAGCATTACCGCTTCTTTCGCCGAATCAAGTGCCGCATTTGTAATATCTGGTATTGTACCGTGAAAGGCTCCATAAACAATTCCTACTATGATCATGCCTGACCAGAGATTATTCACTACAATTGCTCCCTTCTATTTTTCTTCACACATTTCCCACATATATTTTTCTACAATCGGAAATGGCGCAGGTCCTATATCTAACATCATTTTATGAAATTTTTTCTGTGAAACTTCTTTTCCTTCCTTCGCCATATATTTTTCTTTCAAATTTACAAATTCCAAATATCCAATATAATATTTCAAATAGTTTCCTGGACATCCAAGGATTAAATCATACATTCGATCCGTCACTTGTCTTTGTTCTAATCCATATTGCTTTAAAAAATGGAACACGTCCTCTCTGGTCCACCCTTCATAATGGATTCCCATATCAGTCAATGCATATAATCCAAGAATAATGGAACTATTTTTCTGCAAAATGGTGGCTTGATTTTTGGGAAGCGAAGATAAGTAATAGCTTCCCATTTCTGCATAGGTCGCCCATCCTTCTACATATCCCCCAAAATGATAGATACTTCGAATGGGATCTGGATTCGTCTGTGCAAAATATACCGTTTGATACAAGTGCCCTGGATATCCCTCATGTGCTAGTGTCGTATACAATGTCATCGGGTCTTGAATATAGGCTCTATTTACATAAATAACATTTTCTTTCGTATGATCAATGGCCGGAATCATATAAAAAGCAGGACTTAAACTTTTTTCCATTTCATGTGGTACATATTTCACATCGATTTTTGTATCTCCTAGCTCTGGAAATGTTGTTTTTATTTTCTGCTTTAACTCTTCGAGAATTAAAATAGGATCACTTTCTTTTAATAAGGTCGGTCCATTTTTTTCTTGTTTCTCAATTAAGATTGCCTGTTCCAATGCTTGATAATCCAATTGAATCTGCCTTTTCGTCAATTCCTCCATTTCTTTAACACTTCGTCCAGAGCAAGATGCCTGTGCCGCAACCCATTCATAATATGCTTTTCCGTCTGGAAAATGACACAGTCCCTCTTCATTTTTTCCACATCCTTTGAGTCGTTGCACCACTGTTTCCAAATGCTGATATGCTGGAAATACATAAGTGTTTAACAACTGCGCATTCTTTTGGATGTACTGTTCCTTTTCTTTTGGACTAAGTGAAAAAGCGTCCAACTTTTTCAAAAATCCTGAAAATAAATGATTACTTTCTTTTTCTTCATAAAAGGCTCTGCATTGTGCCATCACCTCATCTGCTGCCCGATCAGACATAAAAAGTCCTGCATTTGCTTTTTCAATCTCAAATTTTTCTATAGATGTAAAATAATCTTGTGTTGTTTTTATTAATTCAAGATAGGTCGTAATATCTTCCTGTGTTCGAAATTGAAACTCTTCCAACAAAACGGGTAGTTGCGTGTGTATTCCATTGACGGTTCCTAATGGTTCCTCATATAAAATATAGGGTGCCTCTTTTTTCATCTGTTTTAAATCCTCCGAAATCACATCATAAGTGAGACGATTTCTCATTGATAATTTCTTATAGTCAAAGTCCTCAAGTGCGGCTTCTATATTCTCTGCAGTAGAAGAAAGTTCTTCTGCCGACGATGAAATGGTTCCATATGTAACCGGTATCTTTGTAATTCCATAGGCTTTTGGATCTTGTAAAGAATAATGTAGACTAATGGTATTGGATGCAACCTCTTTACAAAATAGTTCCTTTGTAAAATTACAAAACCGTGCGTTTTCGTTTTGATTACGCTTACTACACCCCGTAAAAGCAAATAGGAATGCAAACAAAAAGACAAAACTGATGATTATACTTTTCTTATAGTTTTTTTTAGGATTTGAAACGAACATAGGAACTTTCCTTTTTAGTCTTTGCCTTATCCTATGTTTTCTTTTGTTCAGATATGCTCTTATCATTGTTTTTCTATTTCTTGCATATACTAAACAAACATGCTTTAAAGAAATGAGTACTTATGAAATTTCTGATTTATCTTTCCCAATCCATCATTCCTACACTTATCTTACTCATCCTCGTGTATGGTATTTTACATAAAGTTAATGTATATGATACATTTATTGTTGGGGCAAAAAATGGATTTTCCACCGTACTTCAAATCATGCCAACCTTAATTGGACTTATGACCGCTGTTGGAATTTTAAGGGCCTCAGGATTTTTAGATTTTCTTTGTTCCTTAATTGAACCTTTCACAAAATACATCCATTTTCCAGCAAAACTTGTTCCTCTTTCCCTGGTGAAAATGTTTTCCTCTTCTGCAGCAACTGGATTACTACTAGATCTTTTTAAAAATTATGG
>JARIEI010000024.1 GCA_029256845.1 Ruminococcus sp.
ATATAGAAGCAAGTCGAGCAGTGCTTCATTACCATTTACCACTCAATGAGATTATTTACGATTTCTTTGATGCTTTAAAATCCCGATCTAGAGGATACGCATCTTTTGATTATGAGATGTTAGGCTATGTGCGTTCAGAACTTGTGAAACTTGATATTTTAATCAATAAAGAAGAAGTGGATGCATTATCTTTTATTGTTCATAGTGGTACAGCATACGAGCGTGGAAGAAAGATGTGCGAAAAATTAAAAGAAGAAATTCCAAGACAGCTTTTTGAAATTCCAATTCAGGCAGCAGTCGGAAGCAAGATCATTGCTAGAGAAACAGTGCGTGCGATGAGGAAAGATGTGCTTGCAAAATGTTACGGCGGAGATATATCACGTAAAAAGAAACTGTTGGAAAAACAGAAAGAAGGAAAGAAACGTATGCGTCAGGTTGGTAGCGTAGAGATTCCTCAAAAGGCATTCATGAGCGTATTAAAATTAGATGATAAATAGATGAAAGCTCCGGGGAAGTATCCCCGGAGCTTTTTATAGGAAAGGAGCAAAGTTTGAAGAAGAAATTAGAACTATATATTCATATTCCATTTTGCGTAAAAAAATGTGAATATTGTGATTTTTTATCTGGCCCTGCAAGTGCAGCAGAGCGAAGTCGATATGTAGAGTCCTTAGTACAAGAAATTTATGATGCTGGCAACGAATATACAAAAGAATATGAAGTATCGACTATTTTTATAGGTGGTGGAACTCCTTCTATATTAGAAGAAGAACAAATTAAGACGATTGGAGAAGCAATAAAAAACAGTTTTACAATATTAGAAGATGCGGAAGTTACTATGGAAATTAATCCCGGTACTGTGAATTTTTCAAAACTTCGTTCCATCAAAGAGGCTGGAATCAATCGATTGAGTATCGGCCTCCAATCCACTGATGATATTGAATTAAAGATGTTAGGAAGAATCCATACTTTTCAAATATTTCTCGAAACTTATAAAATGGCTAGAGAAGTTGGATTTAGTAACATTAACATTGATCTCATTTCTGCTATTCCAGGGCAAACATTAGAGAGTTGGAAAAAAACATTACACACAGTTGCATCTTTAAATCCTGAGCATATCTCGGCATATAGCTTAATTATAGAAGAAGGAACCACGTTTTACGAAAAATATACGGAGGACGGAAAAAAGAAGCAAAAAGATGTTGTGGATCTTCCTGATGAGGAAACAGAACGACAAATATACCAAATAACAGAAATGATTTTACAGCAATTTGGATATCATAGGTATGAAATATCAAATTATGCAAAGAATGGGTTTGAGTGTAGACATAATCTTGGATATTGGGAAAGAAAAGACTATTTAGGTATTGGTTTGGGGGCAGCATCCTTAATAGGAAATCAAAGATTTTCTAATACAAGAAATTATCAGCGTTATATGGAGCGAGAAAGTGTATTAGAAATCCAGGAGCATATAGAGAAATTAACACTCGGTGATGAAATGGAAGAATTTATTTTTTTAGGCTTACGGAAAATAAAAGGAATTTCCCTCTCTCTTTTTGAAAAAAATTTTAAAAGATCAATCTGGGAAATTTATGGGGAACAACTTCGAAAGTTTCAAGCGGAAAAGTTGCTCGTAATTGATCAAGATAGAATGTATCTGACACAGAAAGGATTAGACGTGTGTAATGCAGTCTTTGTTGAGTTTTTAGATCCACTTGATTCGTGAAATGTTAAATAAATATGAACTGCTTGAAAAAATTTAGAAAGAGTGTTGACAAAAACAAAAGCTGGTGCTATCTTAATATACGTAAGGTGTTAGCACTCAAAAGAACGGAGTGCTAATAAACTAAAATGTATATAGAAGAAAGGAGGGACCCATGGCAGTAGGCGAGGAACTTGGAGAAAGAAAGCTCACTATATTGAAAGCAATTATCCAGAATTATTTGGAAACAGGCGAGCCAGTTGGTTCCAGGACACTTTCTAAATATACGGATTTGAAGCTAAGTTCTGCAACGATTCGTAATGAAATGGCAGATTTGGAAGAATTAGGATATATCTTTCAGCCACATACTTCGGCAGGACGTATTCCTTCAGATAAAGGATATCGGTTTTATGTTGATATGCTAATGGAGGAGAAGGAGCAGGAACTAGAAGAGATAAAAAATATCATGCTAGATAAAACTGAAAAGGTAGATAAAGTATTGCAAAAAGCTGCAAAAATGCTTGCGGTAAATACGAATTATGCTACGATGATCTCTGCTCCGATGAACAACAAGAATACATTAAAATTCATCCAACTTTCACAAGTAGATGAAGAGCAAGTGGTTGCTGTGATTGTAATGAATGGTAATATTATAAAAAATAAAATCATTCATGTTGGAGAGACATTAAGCAATGAAAATCTATTAAAGTTGAATATGCTTCTTAATACTACATTAAATGGTATGGCAATTGATCAAATCAATTTAGGATTGATTGCAAGGTTGAAAGAAGAAGCTGGAATTCATAGTCAAGTGATTAGCCATGTTTTGGATGCAGTGGCAGAGATTATTCACGTAGACGACGATATGGAGATTTATACAAGTGGAGCTACCAACATTTTTAAATATCCAGAGTTGAGTGATAAGCAAAGTGCACAGGAGATTATTAGTGCTTTTGAAGAAAAACAGCAGTTAGCAGAACTTGTTACAGAAACATTGTCAAGCGAAGAAAATCAAGGAATTCAAGTATATATTGGAGACGAAGCTCCAGTAAAAACGATGAAAGATTGTAGTGTGGTGACTGCAACTTATGAATTAGGAGAAGGAATGAAAGGTACCATTGGTATCATCGGTCCGAAACGTATGGATTATGAACATGTTATGAAAACGTTGAAAACACTTCAAGTTGAACTTGAGGGAATAAATAAAAAAGAAAATCCGGAAGGATAGGAAGGTGAATATCTGGTGGAAGAAAAGATGAGCAATGAAGAGATGGTCAAGGAAGCAGTAGAAGAGGCAAAAGCAAGAGCTGCGGAAGAAGCTTTACACGATCAGGAAGATGAAGATACAGCTACAGAAGAAACAGTAGAAGTAGAGGAAACTGCAGAAGAAGTAGAAGAAGAGGCAGTTGAGGATTCCAAGGAAAAAAAGAAATTTGGAAGAAAAAATAAGAAAGATAAAAAAGACGAGAAGATCGAAGAATTGACAGATCGGCTAACTCGTCAAATGGCAGAGTTTGATAACTTTCGTAAGCGTACGGAAAAAGAGAAATCTGCAATGTACGAGATAGGAGCGAAAGATATCATAGAGAAGATTCTCCCAGTAGTAGATAATTTTGAACGGGGACTGGCAGCTGTGCCAGAAGAGGAATCTGAAAATCCATTTGCACAAGGAATGGAAAAGATTTATAAACAGCTGATGACTACATTGGAAGATATTGGAGTAAAACCAATTGAGGCAGTAG
>JARIEI010000158.1 GCA_029256845.1 Ruminococcus sp.
TTTTAATTGTAGAAGATGAATCAAGTGTAAACCGCGCCATAGAATTTACGCTATCAAAAGAAAACTATACTATTTATCAGGCATATACTTTGAAGGAAGCAGACCAGATTTTCGGGGATCAGGAAATCGATATGATTTTATGTGATGTAAATCTCCCAGATGGAAATGGATTAGAGTGGATAAAACAGCTGAGGAAACATACCAATATCCCTGTTATCTTCTTAACTGCATTGGATCAAGAAATTGATCAAGTCATGGGGTATAAAGCAGGGGCTGATGATTATATAACAAAGCCATTTAGCTTGTCAGTACTGGTTTTAAAAGTGAATGCGTTTTTTCGACGAAATAGTCCAGAGAAAAAGGACTATGTGGAATCTGGAGTGTGGAGATTTTATTTAGACGAGTTTTGTGCAGATGATGGAAAAACCAAAGTGACTTTTACAAAAAATGAATGGAAATTGTTACGTATTCTTTTGGAACATCCAAAAATCATTTTGTCAAAAGGACAAATTTTACAAAATGCATTTGATAATGGAGAGGAGTTCTTTGATGAAAACATGGTAGCAGTTTATATTCGAAGACTTCGCGAAAAACTTGAGAAAGATCCAGCGGATCCACAATATATCCGAAATGTAAGAGGCTTGGGATATTTGTGGAATCAGACTTGTAGAAAGAGATAAAAATTGAAAGAAAAACAAAACAAACAAAATAGATGCTTATATACGATTTTGACAGTAGCAGTGATATGCATCACGGTACTATTTCTTGTAATACGGTACGATAATTATGTTCAACAAATTGATACTGTGGCAGATATACTACAAATGGATTCTAAAGATTCAGACTCATCTACAGACTTAAGTAAAAAGAAAATTTTAGAGCACTACGGATATAATTCCTTCCGGCAGAACGAATACAAAAGAAGGCTTTTGCGGGATAGTATGATGATCGTATTAGCCAATGGATGTCTTTATATCGTGTGTATCTTGTGTATCAATCAATGCAAGAAAAACGAGAAAAATGCTTTTTGTTTTTTCTGTAAAGAATTAACAGAACAGATTAAAAAGATACAGAGAAATGAGACTTTTGATAGATATGAAAATCTTCCTTATGAATCAGAACAAGTTCTACAACAGATAGAAGAACTAAAGCAGAGTATTCAAAGCATACGGAACAAATCTTTTGTAGAAGCAGAAAAAATGAAGCGGTTGGTAACAGAAATTTCTCATCAACTTAAGACGCCAATCACAGCTTTAAAGTCTAATATGGATGTTCTTCAAAGAGATGAGATTACGGATGAGGAGAAGAAAGAATTTACCAATAGAATTGCACTGCAAATCATGGGCCTTGAGAAACTTACGGATTCTTTGGTCAATATTTCACGTATGGAAACTGGTATGATTGAAATTAAAAAGGAAAATGCCCCAATCTTTAATACCATTTTGGAAGCTGTAAATCGTATTTATACAAAAGCAGAAGAAAAAAAGATAGAAATATCTTTAGATGGGGTAGAAGGACTTGAGGAAATCATGATTCCACATGACAGGAAATGGCTATGTGAAGCATTACTGAATCTTTTGGATAATGGAATTAAATATAGTCCAGAAGGATCCAGTATCGAAATTTCTCTCGAGAAGCGAAAAT
Source organism: Ruminococcus sp. (assembly GCA_029256845.1). GTDB lineage: Bacteria > Bacillota > Clostridia > Lachnospirales > Lachnospiraceae > JAHHTM01. The sequence goes on from JARIEI010000158.1 coordinate 1,645, forward strand.
CTTTCCTTAGAATTGAAGTGAAAGATCAAG
>JARIEI010000129.1 GCA_029256845.1 Ruminococcus sp.
AATTCTCCTTTAGTTTTGTTTTACGTGTGGAAGGTCACGAACACACGATTCATTTTACGGCGGGAATCGCCGAAAGCCCGATAAGACCTTGGTTTTTGTGGGCTTTACACAGTTTTGTAGTATAGCATGAGCAACTAGAAAAAGCAAGAGTACAAAAATTAACTTCAATATTGTTTTTTTTACAGTTTCAGTGTTATAATAGGAATAATGTTAAAGTTGTAAGGAATAAGGAGTAAAAATATATGGACTTAATTACAATTCGTGAATTATTTAAAAACAGAGAAGCATATTTGGATAGAGAAGTAGAAGTAGGTGGATGGATTCGTAGCATTCGTGATTCCAAGACATTTGGATTTATTGTCGTAAATGATGGATCTTATTTTGAACCACTTCAAGTAGTTTATCATGATAAAATGGAGAATTTCGAAGAGATTTCCAAGCAAAATGTAGGTGCGGCAATTATTGTTAGAGGTACTCTTGTTGCGACTCCACAAGCAAAGCAACCATTTGAGATTCAAGCAGAAGAAGTAATCGTAGAAGGTGCATCTGCGCCAGATTACCCATTACAGAAGAAGCGTCATAGTTTTGAATATTTAAGAACAATCTCACACCTTCGTCCTAGAACGAATACATTCCAGGCAGTTTTTAGAGTACGTTCTTTGATTGCATATGCAATTCATCAGTTCTTCCAAGAGAGAGGATTTGTGTATGTGCACACTCCACTTATTACAGCAAGCGACTGTGAAGGTGCTGGAGAGATGTTTAAGGTAACAACGCTTGATATGGATAACGTTCCAAAGAAAGAGGATGGAAGTGTGGATTATACACAAGATTTCTTTGGAAAAGAAACAAGTCTTACGGTAAGTGGCCAGTTAAATGGAGAGACATTTGCCCAGGCATTTAGAAGTATTTATACATTTGGACCAACATTCCGTGCAGAAAATTCCAATACTACACGTCATGCAGCAGAATTCTGGATGATTGAGCCAGAGATTGCATTTGCAGATCTTGAGGATGA
>JARIEI010000002.1 GCA_029256845.1 Ruminococcus sp.
AGACCCAATTGGCTGATGGATGCTTTTTAATTCAATCATCCACTGGTAGTAATCCTCTTTTTCGTAATTTTCCATCCAACTTTGCAAAACCAATTTGGTCGTTTCTACACTACTATGGGTAGGCCACGTCAAAAATTTCGTTACTTCTGGCCTGCACGCCCAGTTTTCAAACATATACCTCGCATCCTCTAAAACTGCTTGACGAAGGATCAAACGCGATGTTTCAATGCTTTGTGTACCTTTTTGTGATAACATACTTACATTTCCTTACCATTTTCCAAATAATTTCTTTTTTTGATAGGGTTCCTTTTTTACCTCTCCCATTGTGTATCCTAATCCAGAAATGATTTTGCCTAAAGCATCTTTCTCTAGTTCTTCTTCCGTTACGATCACTGTCTCTCCTTTTGAATGTGAAGAGGTTACTTTTTTTACAGAAAACGCTTTACGAATCGCATCGTTTACATGTGCCTCGCACATGCCACACATCATTCCATCTACCTTTATTGTATATTTTAACATTTTACATTCCTCCAATTCAACATTTTTATCCAAGTGCTACATCCAAAATCATCATGACCGTAAAACCAACTGCAAAAAAGATGGTTCCTACATTCGAATGCTTTCCTTGACTCATTTCTGGAATCAATTCTTCAACAACAACATAAATCATTGCTCCGGCAGCAAAACTAAGGAAATAAGGCAATGCCGGTACAATTAATCCTGCTGCTAAAATTGTAAGAATGGCTCCGATGGGCTCTACAACGCCTGACAAAATTCCATAAAACATTGATTTTCCTTTGCTTACCCCCTCTGAATGAAGCGGCATAGAAATAATCAATCCTTCTGGAAAGTTCTGAATTGCGATTCCGATGGAAAGAGCCAGTGCTCCTGCTAGAGAGATCTTTGAATTTCCTGTGGCAAATCCCGCATATACAACACCTACCGCCATTCCTTCTGGAATATTGTGAAGGGTCACTGCAAGAACTAACATGGTCGTCTTTTGTAATTTTGTTTTTGGTCCTTCCGCCTGGGATGCATTCCGATGCAAGTGTGGAATCAAATGATCTAAAAGTAGTAGAAACAAAATTCCAATCCAAAAGCCAACCACTGCTGGCACAAAGGACCATCGTCCCATTGCCTCAGATTGATCTAATGCAGGAATTAATAAACTCCACACAGAGGCCGCCACCATAACGCCTGCTGCAAATCCACTGAGTGCACGTTGTACACTAAGTCCCATATTTTTTTTCATGAAACACACACAAATTGCCCCTAAAGATGTTCCTAAAAAGGGAATTAGTATTCCAATCCATACTTGTTTATCTAACATAGTTCACCTCTCTTCTTTTTATTTCACACGCGAAAAACGGAAATCACATTTCTCTCCGCCTTCCGCAATTGTTGTGGTACGTTCTAGATGTAACCCCATGGTATCAGCAAAAAGATAATCGATTTTGCAAAGGTATTTTGCAAGATCTTCACATCCTTCATCTTTACAAAGTTTACAGATCCCGCACTCTAAATAGTCATATCCAAGATCAAAGGATTCATTTCCTGGGAGTAAATCCGCCACCCAATCATTTTCGTAACGTCTCTCTTTCGTACCTTTCGCCCATTTTTTTTGCTTTTCGATTCGTTTAGGGTCTAAATAATGATCTCCATCCCCCATTACCATTCGAAATATTTGACTATTTTGAAGTCCATCTGCCAAAATAGAGTAATTTTTTTCTGGAGATAATCCGTTTGCTCGATTCATGGCAATAAACCATGCTCCAAGGGCATAGCAACTAAGCAAAGGATTCCATTTTCCGATATCTTTTGCATGAGAAAGAATACGATGATACTCTTTGTATATTCTCTTTCTACAAGTTTGTGATAATTCCCTCTTACCAATTTGAAAGAAAAAATATCCCATGAGTTGTATTGACATGTTTCTCTTCATAAATATGCTCCTTTTTGATACCCACTTCCCAAATCCGGATTCACTTTCTACTCCGTAAAATCAAAACGAATGTTCTTCATTTTTAATGTATGATCCCCTTGAATTGTTTTTCTAATTTTTTAATCAACTCCATAGAGACTTGGTCTGCGTTTCCTCTGTTCTTTGAATCGTCTTTTTGTAGTTAGTTGTAACTAACTATTGGTTTATTATAGCACATTGCGAAAAAAATAAATAGGAAAAGACGAGAATTTTTAAGAAAACTCTTCTATTATCTCGTCTTTTCCTATTTTTAGTTAATCCTCATAGTCATCTGCACCTTTGAATTCTTCTGTTTTCCAACTTCCTTTTAGATAGAAATACATAGAAAGAACCGCGGATATGGTCCATCCAATTGGCCAGGATAACCATATACCAGTGTCATTTAAGATTGGCGAAAGAACAAATGCAAGTACAACACGTAGGATCAAATCTACAAATGTTGCAATCATAAATTGTTTCATAGCGCCAGAACCTCGAAGCACGCCATCTGCGATCAACTTTACAGACACTACAAAGTAAAATGGTGCAACAATTTTTAAAAATGACATTCCTGTTGCAAGCGCTGTTTTTCCACCTTCTTTTAAGAAGAGCAAAATCAGCGGTTTTCCAAAGAAAAAGAACAATACGAAAAATGGTACTGCTACCACAAATGCCATTTTAAGACCAGCACGGAATCCGTTTTTTACACGATCTGTTTTTCCAGCACCAATATTTTGTGCGGTAAAACTAGAAAGTGCATTTCCAAGTGTTGTAAATGAAGTTATGGTAAAGGTATTTAATTTAATTGCTGCTGAATATCCCGCAATTACAGAAGAACCATAGCCATTGACAAGAATCTGTATAAAGATGTTTCCAATGGAGATGAAACTTTGTTGTAAAATACTTGGGACTGCGATTCTGCTTATTTTTCCCAGCATAGAAAGGTTAAAGATTGAAACTTTTTCTTT
>JARIEI010000165.1 GCA_029256845.1 Ruminococcus sp.
AACCTCTTCTTTGTCCTACCATTTTAAGAAGACCTCTTCTTGAGTGGTGATCTTTTGGATTAGCCTGGAAATGGTCTCTAAGATCGTTAATTCTTGCTGTAAGAATAGCAACCTGTACTTCTGGAGAACCTGTGTCTCCCTCACATCTACCATACTCTGTAATAATTGCTTGTTTTTGTTCTTTTGAAATCATTTTAATTTCCTCCATATTCTTTATTAAACCGCCTGACATTAAGCAATGGTTGGAGTTTCCAATTACCGGATGTCGGCTAAATTCATACTTCGTTAGTATAGCACAGCTTTCTTAAGATGTAAAGCCACTTTTTTTATCACATTTTTATATTTCAGACCTTATTCTGTATCTTCATCATCTGTTTCATTAACATCTTGAGGATCCATAATCGCAAATGCAATATTCGTTGCGTGGTCTGCTACTCTCTCCAATCCCGAAACTGTATCCGAGAAAATCATTCCCGCTTCAGGCGAGCATTTTCCTTTTGCAAGTCTCTTTACATGAGCTTTTTGTAATTTCTTTTCACGTTCATCTACTTGATCTTCAAGCGCAATGACTTCTGCCATATGCTCCTGATTTCTGTTACTAAAGATATCAAGCGAATACTCCAATGTTTTAACAACCATTTCTGTCATATCTTGAAGTTGCTTTTCTCCCTTTTCACTAAACTCAATGTGATTTGCAATTCTTGACTTTGCTGAGTCTGCAAAATTTTCTGCATGGTCTCCGATTCGTTCGATATCGTTTACAACATGGAACAACCCACCAATCATTTTAGAATCCGCCATTGGAATTTCGAAACTGTTAAGTTTTACAAGATAGTTTGTGATTTCTTTGTTTAAATAATCTATATAACGCTCTTGTTCGTATACTTTCTCGATTTTCTTCTCATCTAATGTACAAAGAGCATCCATAGATCTTCTTAAATTAGCAATTGCAATCTGACCCATATGTTCCAACTCATGAATAACATCAATAATCGCAGTCGTTGCACTAAGACGAGACTGATTTCCTATATACTGCAATTCATAAATTTCTTCTTTAGAAGCGTCCTCACCAGGAATGATAAGGTAAGTTAATTTTACAACCCAATCCATAAATGGGAATAGTAAAATAACTTCGCAAACTTTAATTAGTGTGTGAGCATTTGCCACTGCTCTACCAGGATTATCTCCTGAGAAGTTCATAATAGCCTTAGAAATCGGACCAATTCCAATCATTAGAACGATAAAAATTATAACAGATCCAATGATATTAAACAGGAAATGAATCCATGCTGCACGTTTCGCATCTTTTTTACCACCGATACTAGCTAAAAGTGCAGAAACGCAAGATCCAATATTACATCCTAGTATCAAGAAAAAGCAAACTGGAAAATTCAATAATCCTTGCGTTGCCATTAAAATTACAATTCCCACGGTTGCAGAAGAACTTTGAAGCACTGCTGTAATGGCAAATCCTACTAAAACTGCCATATACGGGCTTGTTAATGATTTTAGTAAATGAATCATATTTGGCGAATCTTTCAAAGAAGACATTGCAGAACTCATTGTACTTAATCCCATAAACAAAATACCAAACCCTAAGATTACGCACCCGATTTTCTTTATATTCTGCTTCTTACTGAACATAAACATCACTACACCAATAATTACAAACAATGGTGCAATGTCGGATAGATTAAACGCAATAAGCTGTCCGGTAATAGTGGTACCGATATTGGCTCCAAGAATCACTCCTGCAGACTGAAACAAATTCATAAGTCCGGAGTTAACAAAACTTACTACCATAACTGTAGTAGCACTTGAAGATTGCACGACTGCTGTAAAAAGAATACCAACCAGCATACCGATAAACCTGTTTTTTGTAAAAAACTCAAGAACAGATCTCATGCGTGCACCTGCTACCTGCTCAAGACCATCGCTCATCATCTGCATTCCAAATAGGAATAAACCAAGTCCACCGAGCAGTAAAAAAATTGTTGTTACACTCATTTGTACTTACCTAATCTCTCTTTCTTTAAACTTTCTGATATCGTAATTTACTTGTTTCTTTAATTCTTCAATCGAATCAAATTTTTTTTCTGGCCGTTCGAAGGAATCGAATTCTATAACTACTCTTTTCCCGTAGGCTTCTTTATTATAATCAAAAACGTAGACTTCTACAAGCATCTTTTTCTCATTTGTAACTGTTGGTTTGATTCCAACATTTCCAATTCCTTCATACCATTCGTTGTCTATTTGGATTTTACATCTATATACACCTGCTTTAGGCATAATTTTTCTATCATCAGGTGCTACATTCATTGTTGGAAATCCCAACGTTCTGCCAAGCTGTCTCCCATATTCTACTACGCCTGATAATCCGTACTTGTAACCAAGCATTTGATTTGCCAGCGTAATCTCCCCGTTTTTTAATGTTTCTCGAATGTATGTGCTACTAATTGGTTTTCCTTGATTGGTTTCTTTTTCTATTACATTTAATTCAAATGCTCCGTGTTTTGCATATGTTTCTAGCATCTTTATGTCCCCACGGGCTTCATGACCGAAACGAAAATCTGTACCAACAGCAATATAACTTGCGTGAAGTTTCTTGATCAAAACTTCTTCCACGAACAGTTGTGCATCCATTCGCCTAATCTCTTCTGTAAACGGACATTCAATCATATAATCAACTACATCTTCTAGTCGTTCTTTTCTTTCTTCGTTTGTAAGAAGCGAACGTTTTCCCATATCAAAAGCAAACACCACACTTTTCATTTTATGATCACGGGCATATTTTTGTACATCCGAAATCAATTTCATGTGTCCTCTATGAAGACTATCAAACTTGCCAAGTGTTACAGCACACCTTTGATTATCGTTGTAGGAACTAATTTCTGTATAATATCGCATGTTTATCCTCGTAATTCTTGCTGATCCAAAAACATTTTTTCTAATCGGTAAACGTTTTTATAAACATCTAACCTATAAATCCCGATAAATCTACCTTGCTCATCATAGACTCTGACTCTACTTGAGTTCTGTTTTTCTAATTCTTTTGCTTTTAATGGATTTCCATTGTAAGCAAGTTCTGCAATTACTCCATTTACAATTACTTTTGGGTACTCAGAAAACATTTCATCTACCGGTATAATCAATTCAAATAACCGTTCTTCATCTTTACGTTTTTGGATTTCAGACAAGCGAAAGCTCTCTTCTATTTTAAATTTGCCAACTTTTGTGCGCAAAAGTTTTTCCATACAACCACCTGTATTTAGATCCGCTCCTATATCATGGCACAATGTGCGGATATAGGTACCTTTTGAACAATGTACTTCCATCTTAACTCTCGGCAAACAAATTTCTTTGATTGTAATATCATGGATGAAAACTTTACGTGTTTTTCGTTCCACAACTTTCCCTTCTCTTGCAAGTTCATAGAGCTTTTTGCCATTTACTTTTAGCGCAGAATACATCGGTGGTAATTGTTCATACTCTCCAACATATCCAAGAATACATTCTCGTACCGCTTCTTCTGTTAGTCCATCCACTGCTTTTTGTTCTAAAACAGTTCCAGAAATGTCTTGTGTATCTGTAGAAATCCCAAGCAAAAGTACGGCTTCATAGACTTTATCTGTCTCTGTCAGCATATCACACACTTTTGTTGCTTTTCCTAGGCAAACTGGCAGAACCCCTTCCGCGTCCGGATCAAGTGTTCCTGTATGTCCAATTTTTTTCTGGCCAACAATCCCTCTTAATTTTGCTACCACATCATGGGATGTGAATCCTTTTTCTTTGTAAACATTCAAAATTCCATTGATCATAACAATTTTCTTTCCTTTCCTAACTGGAAGGAAATTTGCTCCGTTACTTGATTGATTACGTCATATTTTGTTCCGGTAATTGTGGCTCCTGCTGCACGTGCATGCCCACCACCGCCAAAGAATTTAGCAATCACGCTAACATCTACTTTTTCCTTTGAACGAAGACTCACTTTATATAGATGCGTTTCTACTTCGTACATAAATAATGCTACTTCTACACCTTTTGTTAATCTTAACTGACTTACAATGCCTTCTGTATCAGATGGATCTGCTTCAAAAAAATCAAGATCTTTTTTTTCTAAAACTGCCACGATACATTGCTTGTTTAAAATTAAAAAACTCTCCAACAGTGCTTTTCCCAAAAGCTGATTTTGAATATAAGTTTTTTCATAATATGTCTGATCGATAATTTTACTTCCATCGATTCCTTTTCTCAATAATTCCGCTCCCGCCTCCATAG
>JARIEI010000082.1 GCA_029256845.1 Ruminococcus sp.
ATTTACCCTCAATCGTAAGCATTTTAGTTATAAAAGTTTATTTTTGATCTTGTACTTCAATCTTGCGAATTTCTTTTGTACGAATTTCTTTGCATACATCGTTGATGAAATCATCCAATGGTTTTGCACCTTCATCGCCTAAGAAACGGCTTCTAACAGAAACAGAACCGTCTGCTTCTTCTTTTTCTCCAACAATTACCATGTATGGAAGTTTAGCAAGTCTTGCTTCACGAATCTTGTAACCGATCTTTTCAGAACGGCCGTCTACTGTACAAAGAATTCCGTTGGCTTTCATTTCTTTTTCAACTTTTGCTGCGTAGTCTAAGTATTTATCAGAAACTGGAAGAATACGAACTTGTTCTGGACATAACCATGTAGGGAACATTCCAGCGTATTTTTCAATCAGCCAAGCAAGTGTTCTTTCATAGCATCCGATGGATGTTCTATGAATGATGTAAGGACGAACTTTCTCACCATTTTGATCAATGTAGTACATGTCAAATTGTTCTGCAAGAAGTGCATCCCACTGTACTGTGATCATTGTATCTTCTTTTCCATAAACATTTTTCGCATTAATATCTACCTTTGGTCCGTAGAAAGCAGCTTCTCCAACATCTTCTACATATGGAACTTCCAGCTCTTCTAAGATTTGGCGAATATGCTCTTCTGTTTCATTCCATACATCTGCATCGCCGATATATTTTTCTTTGTTTTCAGGATCCCATTTAGAAAGATGGTATGTTACATCATCCTGAAGTCCAAGTGTTGTTAAACATTTTTTGGCAAGTGCAAGACAACCTTTGAATTCTTCTACCATTTGGTCTGGACGAACAATCAAGTGTCCTTCTGAAATTGTGAACTGACGTACACGAGTTAACCCGTGCATTTCTCCAGAATCTTCGTTTCTAAAAAGTGTAGATGTTTCGCTATAACGAAGTGGAAGATCGCGGTATGATTTTTGGCTTGCTTTGTATACATAATACTGGAATGGGCATGTCATTGGACGAAGAGCAAACACTTCTTTGTCTACTTCTTCATCGCCAAGAACGAACATTCCATCTTTGTAGTGATCCCAGTGTCCAGAAATTTTATAAAGATCGCTCTTTGCCATGAGAGGAGTTTTTGTTCGGATATAACCCCAGTTGTTATCTTCCTCATCTTCAATCCATCTTTGAAGAGTCTGAACCATTTTTGCTCCTTTTGGCATCAATAGTGGGAGTCCCTGTCCAATCACATCTACTGTTGTGAAAAGTTCCATTTCACGACCAAGTTTGTTGTGGTCACGTTTTTTGATATCTTCTAAGTAAACAAGGTATTCTTTTAATTCATCTTTTGTTGCAAAAGCACTTCCGTAAATTCTCTGGAGCATCGCTTTATTAGAATCACCTCTCCAATAAGCGCCAGAAGAAGAAGTAAGCTTGAATGCTTTAATTCCTTTTGTACTCATAAGATGAGGTCCTGCGCAAAGATCAACGAAATCACCTTGTTTATAGAAAGAAATAACTGCATCTTCTGGAAGGTCACGAATAAGCTCTACTTTATATGGCTCTCCTTTTTCTTCCATGAAAGCAATAGCTTCTTCTCTAGGAAGTTCAAAACGCTCTAATTTTGCGCCTTTTTTAATGATTTTTTTCATTTCTTTTTCGATTTTGTCTAAGTCCTCTCTTGAGAATGACTCAGCGTCAAAATCGTAGTAATATCCTGTGTCAATAGCTGGTCCAATTGCAAGTTTTGCATTTGGGAATAGATTTTTTACTGCTTCTGCAAGTACGTGAGAACATGTGTGGCGAACAACACGAAGTCCTTCCTCATCTTTTGCAGTTAAAATATTAAGAGAACAATCGTTGTCGATCATTGTTCTTAAGTCAACAACCTTTCCATCTACTTCCCCAGCACAGGCTGCACGAGCAAGACCTTCGCTAAGATCAAAGGCAATGTCAATGACAGACATGCTATGTTCATATTCTTTTACAGAACCATCTTTTAATGTAATCTTCATTTTATAATCCTCCTTCATTAATGAAATAAAAAAGCCCCTGAATAATCTTCTAAGATTACTCAGGGACGATAGACTTTATGTACCGCGGTTCCACCCTTTTTGCATAAATATGAAAATTTACGAGCCACTTCATTAGACGATAACGGTGTCGGCCGGACTTGATTAAAGTCACTCAAGGGTGGTCTTCAGTCTGATGCTCCATGGAACGACTCACACCACATGCGCTCCTCTCTGAATGGTTACTCAGCTTACTCTTCCTATCATAGTGTTTTCAATATGTCTGATTTAATTTTTAGTATAACATCATTCATTAAAATGTCAAGGAGGGAAATGAAAATTTAGAGGCTATTCAGAACATGGAAAAAGTATTATAATCATATAAATAAAACAAGTAATTAAGAAAGGAGAAGGAAACATGCAGGTAGTATTGAATGAGAAATTAAAAGAACAGATGCAGGCAAATGGACAAAAAGACATTGTGCTTTATGCAGCGATGTGCAACACATGAAGTGGCGAAGCACTGAGTGTATTAGCAAGGTTTGCTAATGAAGGAGAGACATTATCAGAGCAGGAATTCCAAAAAGTTGATACGGAATTAGGAGCTGTGTATCTACCAAAAACAGGTATGAAATATGAAGAAACTGTAACTTTAGGTTTTAGTAATTTTATGAATGCAGCTAAAATTACAGTAATTGGTGTTGACCTAGCTTAAGAGATAGAGTCTGAAAAGAGATTTATATGCGCTGTCGATCAAAGAGGATCCACAGCGCTTTTTCATGGAAAATTTCATAGGATGTTCCAAAAAAAACTTCATGAAAAAAATATATTTTTTGCAACTTGTCCCTTTTCAACAATAATATTTTTGTGATATAATGCCCACATGTAAGCGAAAGGCTTTCTACCGTGGATAAGTAAGTATATTTCTCCACACAATGAAGAAACTATAAACAACGTACCAAATTTATTTTCAGTTTGGTATATAAAGAAGGAGAGGAAAACAAATGAAACAGGATATGATTGTTATTCTGGACCTGGGAAGCACAAATAATACAGTACTTGCGCGAGCTGTTCGTGATCTTGGTGTATATAGTGAAATCCATCCACATGATATCACAGTTGAAGAATTAAAAGCATTAAATAATGTAAAAGGAATTATTTTAAACGGTGGTGAAAACCGTGTGGTTGATGGAAAAGAAGTTGAGATTGATCCAGCATTATATGATTGCGGATTCCCAATGATTTCAGTAGATTACCCATCATCTAAATGTGAAAGACGGTTTGCAGAACTTCCAGAAGAAGCTGATTTAAAATCATTCATTTTTGACGAATGTAAAGCAGAAGCAAACTGGAATATGAAAAATTTTGTCGCAGATCAGGTAGAATTATTAAGACGTCAGATCGGAGATAGAAAAGTTCTTCTTGCTCTTTCTGGTGGGGTAGATTCTTCTGTAGTAGCTGCACTTCTTATTAAAGCAATTGGTCAGCAGTTAGTATGTGTACACGTTAATCATGGTTTAATGCGTAAAAACGAGTCTGAAAGTGTAATCGAAGTTTTCAAAAATCAGTTACACGCAAACTTAGTTTATGTAGATGCAACAGAAAGATTCCTTGGAAAATTGGAAAATGTTGCTGATCCAGAGCAGAAGAGAAAAATTATCGGTGGAGAGTTCATCCGCGTATTCGAAGAAGAAGCAAGAAAGCTTGATGGAATTGATTTCCTTGGACAGGGAACCATTTACCCAGATATTATCGAGAGTGGTACAAAGACAGCTAAAGTGGTAAAATCTCATCATAACGTAGGAGGACTTCCTGAAGACCTTCAGTTTGAGTTGGTAGAGCCATTAAAACAGTTGTTCAAAGATGAAGTTCGTGCTTGTGGTGTTGAGTTAGGACTTCCAGCAGAAATGGTATATCGTCAACCATTCCCAGGACCAGGACTTGGTGTACGTTGTCTTGGAGCAATCACAAGAGATCGTTTGGAAGCAGTTCGTGAATCAGATGCAATCTTGAGAGAAGAATTTGCAAAAGCTGGACTTGACAAACAAGTATGGCAATATTTCACAGTAGTACCTGATTTCAAATCTGTTGGTATGAAGAATCATGAAAGATGTTTCGAATATATGGTTATCATTCGTGCTATTAACACAATTGACGCTATGACAGCATCTATTGAAAGAATTGATTGGGATATTTTACAGAAGATTACAGAAAGAATTCTT
>JARIEI010000118.1 GCA_029256845.1 Ruminococcus sp.
TTGCATATTTTCCTTTTTTAGTGACGTAAATTTTCCCCTCTTCCACCAATCCATCTAATGCACTTTTTAAAAGTGCTCTTTGGTCTTTCGGAATTTGAAGTATAATTGCAATCTCTTTGATCTTCATAGGAATATACATTTCATCACATATAAAATCATATAAAACTTTCTTTCTTTTCTCAAATGTTTGATTCAATTTATTCACCTCTTTCCCAAATAATCCTTTCTTCTATAAAGAAAAAAACACTCTATATTGTGTATAGAGTGTTCATTCATCTAATCCACTTAGTTAAATACACTAAGGTTCAAAACCAATGCTAAAACGATAAACAAAATTGCAAGGAACTTTGTCGATTTTACAAGCGCTCCTTCCATAGAACGCCCTTTGTTTTGACCCCAGTAGCTATCTGCTGCACCAGCAATTGTTCCAAGACCAGCAGATTTTCCTTCCTGAAGAAGAATGATCGCTGATAGTGCAATACAATCTATCACAAAAATAATTGTTAAAACGATTTTCAAAATCTCCATCTATTTACACCTCCCACATATAAACAGATACATTTTAACATACTTATTTTGTATTTGCAAGATTTTTACCCAACTTCTTCTTCAATCCGAAGAAGTCTATTGTACTTAGCTACACGTTCTGATCTACATGGAGCGCCAGTCTTTATTTGTTCTGTCTGAAATGCTACTGCTAGGTCCGCTAAAATGGAATCCTCTGTTTCTCCTGATCGATGAGACATAATACACGTATACCCCTCTTTTTTTGCAAGAGCTATTGTTTCCATCGTCTCCGTCAAAGTACCAATTTGGTTCACTTTAATAAGAATTGCATTTGCTACTTTACTATCTATTCCTTTTTTTAATCGACTTTTATTTGTCACAAACAGATCATCTCCAACAAGTTTTACATCATCTCCTAATGTTGCTGTAAGTAGCTGCCATCCTTTCCAGTCTTCTTCATCAAGAGGATCTTCTATAGAACAAATAGGAAACTCTTGCAAAAGCTGATCATAATACCAAATTAATTCTTGTGCAGTACGTTCTATTTTTTGACCTAGCATTTTACTTTCTCCTGGAAATTCATATTTCCCCGTTTTTTCATTATAAAGTTCTGAAGCAGCCACATCCAATGCAATTTGGATATCTTTTCCTAGGTTATACCCCGCTTTTTCTACCGCCTCTCTTAAATATCCAAGTGCCTCTTTCGCATCTTTTACATTTGGTGCAAATCCTCCTTCGTCACCAACTGCGGTATGAAGCTGATGCTGCATCAATATTTTCTTTAAAGTATGATAAATTTCAGCGCACATTCTTAGTCCCTCTTGAAACGATTTTGCACCAACTGGCATAATCATAAATTCCTGAATATCTAAGGCATTATCCGCGTGTCTTCCTCCATTTAAAATATTCATCATTGGAAGCGGCAATTCTCTGGCATTTATCCCTCCTAAATACCGAAATAGTGGAAGTTTCATTGCTTTTGCCGCCGTCTTTGCAACTGCCAAAGACACTCCTAAAATAGCATTCGCCCCAAGTCGTTCCTTGTTTTTTGTCCCATCTAACCGAATCAACAATCGATCAATTGCTACCTGGTCTAACACATTCATCCCAATAATTGCATTTGCAATTTCGTCATTCACATGGTTGACCGCACAAGTAACTCCTTTTCCTCCATATCTGTTTTCTCCATCTCGAAGTTCCACCGCCTCATATTTACCTGTGGATGCGCCAGATGGAACTGCTGCTTTGCCTACCACTTCATTTTCTACAAGCACTTCCACTTCTATCGTTGGATTTCCTCTAGAATCTAAAATTTCTCGTGCGTATATATCTTGAATCGGTATATTCAAAACCATATTTAATCCCTCCTTTTTACAATAGTATTTCCACTTCAACGCGCTTAATTCGTTGACTTTTATTTTTTGTCGGGTTACAATTTTAATACGATTCCTGATTTTAAAAGAAAAGGATAAATTGTATCGTATACGGGGGATTTTACTATGAAAGAAAAGCTTAAACAATTCCTGCTCCTTACTGCGAGCATCCTTGTTATGGCTATTGGAACTTATTTTTTTAAGTTCTCAAATAATTTTACATTTGGCGGCATCACAGGCCTTGCTGTTTTGGTTAATAAATTTGGCTGGATGTCTGCCAGTGATTTTACTTTTGTCGCCAATATGGTTCTTTTGATCATCGGTTTTTTTGTACTTGGCAAAGGGTTCGGTGCTAAAACCGCCTATTGTAGTATTTTACTGTCTGTTACTCTCTCTTTTTTAGAAAGAGTATACCCTATGGCACACCCACTTACTGACCAACCAATGTTAGAACTTTGCTTTGCAATTGCACTTCCTGCCCTTGGATCTGCGATTCTTTTTAACATCGGTTCCTCCAGTGGTGGTACAGACATTATCGCAATGATTCTAAAAAAATATTCTAGTTTTGACATTGGAAAAGCACTTCTTGTTTCCGATATTCTCATCACTATTGCTGGATGCTTTGTTTTCGATATCAAAACTGGATTATATTCTTTTTTAGGTCTCTCCATTCGTTCCTTTATGATTGATAACTTTATTGAAAGTTTCAATCTTTCCAAGTACTTTAACGTTGTTTGCGATGAACCTGATTCAATCTGTGACTTTATTGTTAATACACTACATCGAAGTGCTACTGTGTGTAAAGCACAAGGAGCATTTACCGGAAATGATAAATACATTGTTTTCACTGCTCTAAATCGACCTCAAGCGGTAAAACTTCGTAACTATATTAATGAAAACCAACCACAAGCCTTCATCCTAATTTCTAATACAAGCGAAATTATTGGAAAAGGATTCCATAGTATTTAAAAAGGAGTATTTATTTTTATGAAACATCTTGTAATTGCAGAAAAACCTTCTGTCGGAAGAGACATTGCCCGTGTTTTACATTGTGCACAAAAAAAGTCTTCTTACATAGAAGGAGACCAATATATCGTCACTTGGGCTATGGGACATCTTGTGTCTTTAGCAGATCCAGAAGCTTATGGTGATTCGTATAAATCCTGGAATCTAGAAACACTTCCTATGCTTCCTCAAAATTGGAAATTAACGATTATACGCCAAACTTCTAAGCAATACCATTGCATAAAAGAGCTGTTATATCGAAAAGATGTCTCTGATATTATTATTGCAACAGATGCAGGTAGAGAAGGAGAATTGGTTGCTCGATGGATTTTAGATAAGGCTGGTTGTAAGAAACCAGTGCAACGGCTTTGGATTTCTTCTGTCACCGACAAAGCGATCAAAGAAGGCTTCTCCCATTTAAAACCTGGCGCAGCATATCAAGATCTCTACAAAGCCGCAGTTGCCAGAGCAAAGGCTGACTGGGTTGTAGGCATAAATGCTACTCGCGCACTGACTTGCCGGCATAACGCTCAATTGTCTTGTGGTCGTGTACAAACTCCTACCTTGTCTATGATTGCTGCACGTGAACAGGAAATTCGTGCTTTTCAACCAGTCTCTTATTATGGATTAAAGGCTACCGTAAATGGGATTACTTTTTCATGGATTGACAAAGATTCTAGTTCTTCTAGAAGCTACGACCAGAAAAAAATTCAATCCTTGTACAACACATTAAGCCAAAAATCTATGACAATTTCAAACATTCAAAAGAGAGCCAAAAAATCATTCTCCCCTTTGCTTTATGATTTAACTACTCTTCAAAAGGAAGCCAATCAGCGTTATGGATTTTCTGCTAAACAAACACTAAATATTATGCAACGCTTATACGAAACTCATAAGGTTCTTACCTATCCTCGTACAGACTCTAGGTATCTTACTTTAGATATTGTGGACACCTTAAAAGAACGTTTACAAGCATGTGCCGTTGGACCTTATCGTAAATTTGCTCGCCGACTTTCTATGCAGAAGATTCAAAGTTCTCCGTCTTTTGTAAACGATACAAAAGTATCCGACCATCATGCGATCATTCCAACCGAACAGTATGTGTCTTTAGAGCAAATGACTACTGATGAACGTAAAATCTATGATCTTGTTGTACGACGCTTTCTTGCGATTTTATCACCTGCCTGCGAATATGAAGAAATTTCCATTGAAGCAACCCTTGGCTGCGAACACTTTATATCAAAAAATAATGTTATAACTAACTATGGTTGGAAAGAAATTTACGATACATCTTCTCAAGATTCCTGTGAAGGTGAAATTCTTTTCTGTAATTCTAAACTTCCATCCTTTGAAGTTGGATCTACTCTTTGTGTATCTTCTCTTTCCATTTCAGAGGGAAAAACAAAACCACCTTCCTATTTTACGGAAGGGACATTAATTGCTGCTATGGAAAATCCTATAAAATACATGCAAGACAAAGATCGGCATCTCGCAAAAACATTGGGTGAAACTGGCGGGATTGGAACCGTAGCCACAAGAGCCGATATTATTGATAAACTATTTCATAGTTTTCTCATGGAAAAGAAGGGAAATGAAATCCATATTACTTCAAAAGGAAAACAACTATTAGAACTTGTTCCAAAGGATTTAAAAACACCAGAGCTAACTGCTTATTGGGAACAACGACTAATTGGAATCTCTAAGGGAAAAGAATCTGACACAGCATTTTTATCCGAGATTGAATCCTACACAAAAAAAATAGTGCAAGAAATAAAATCTTCTTCTAGTCAATTTCGTCACGAGAATATGTCACGCACGAAATGTCCTCAATGTGGAAAGCACATGTTAGAGGTAAATGGAAAACATGGAAAATTACTTGTATGTCAAGATCGTGAATGTGGGTATCGAGAAACTCTTTCCCGTCATACAAATGCACGTTGTCCTATATGTCACAAAAAAATGGACTTGATTGGGAAAGGGGATTCTCAACGTTTTATCTGTAGTTGTGGGCACAAAGAAAAACTCTCCGTGTTTCAAGCACGCAAATCTAATCGTTCAAAAGGAGCAAGCAAAAAAGATGTAAATCAATATCTAAAGCAACAAGCAAAGGAAGCATCTACTCCAATTAACAATGCATTTGCAGATGCTTTTTCCAAACTTTCTCTCGAATAAAAAAAATCTGATGAGCACGGCAAGACGTGTCCATCAGATTTTTTATATTTGATTTATTAATGAAAAAAGTGATCTCCAATTTGTAATCCCCAATCTCCATTTCCAAAATAAAGGCAGTCTCCAACTGGATTTACACCTGCTAATGCATCTCCTGCTGCTTGATATGCTGTTTGTGTATATCCGCCACTATATAACACACTGTCTAACCACCCTGTCATTGCAGGTCCGAACTGACCTGACTGATAAATAACAGAAGAAATCGAATTTGGATATGCTCCACTTCTCACTCGATTCATAACAACCGCACCTACTGCAACCTGTCCCTCATAAGGTTGATTTCCCGCTTCGCAAAAAATCAATGCTGCCAATAGTTCCTGTTCTCCAGCTACAGGAGTGACCGCCTGTACTTGGGATTGAGCTTGAGCCTGCGCTTCTGCTTCTTCTGCTTTCCTTTTCGCTTCTGCCTCTTCTTCTGCTTTTCTTTTCGCTTCTGCCTCTTCTTCTGCTTTCCTTTTCGCTTCCTCTTCCGCCTTTATCCTAGCCTCTTCTTCTGCTTTTACTCTTTGTTCTTCTTTTACTTTTTCTGTTAACTTAACATACTTTGACGTTTCATTGCTTACTTGCATTTGATGCTGCGTTACAGCCTGTACCTCATTTGCAACCTTTGCATTTGGCTCTGGTGTTTCTTGCATTGTAAAACCTGCTGTAAAAAGTGTACAAATTGTTACACCAGTTAATACTTTTATAATTTTTCCAGTTTGTAACATATTTATCCCTCCTGATTTACTTTGTTTTTTACATTTCTATAACACTATTTAATAAATTATATGTTTATTATTTCATCATTATTACATTTATTACAAATTTGTTACAAACCGTATATTACTATATTCTTTTTCTCCTGTCAACTATTTTATTTACTTCTTTTGTATATCAAAAAAACTGTCGACACTTTTTCAGATTCATGATATATTATCGATGATAAAAATTCACAGATTAAGAGGAAGGATTTTTCTATGGAGCACATACACAAAAACACAAACCAAATCACCGAGGGTATCATTTGGAAACAATTACTTCTTTTCTTTTTTCCTATTGTATTTGGTACCTTTTTTCAACAACTATACAATACCATTGATACCATCATCGTTGGACATTTTGTTGGAAAAGAAGCTTTAGCCTGTGTCGGAGGTTCTAGTTCACAGATCATCAACTTAATTGTGGGATTTTTCACTGGTTTATCTTCTGGAGCTTCTGTTGTAATTGCACAATTTTTTGGAGCACATGATAAACGTTCTTTACACGAAAGCTTACATACCGCTTATGCCTTTTCTATAATAGGCAGTGTGCTGATTTCTATCATTGGTTTTTTCCTTGCGCCAAATATGCTTCGATGGATGAATACACCTAGCGAACTTATTCCAAATTCCACTTTATATCTTAGAATTTATTTTCTTGGAATTATTTTTGTCTTTATTTACAACACTGGATCTAGTATTTTACGAGCAATTGGCAATTCGAAAAGCCCTTTATACTATTTGATTTATTGTTGTATCATTAATATTATCCTTGATATTTTATTTGTAGTTGTATTTCATTTAGGAGTACTTGGAGTTGCTATTGCAACGCTTATTTCACAAATGGTCAGTGCTCTTCTTGTTACTTTCAATTTAATGAAGTCAAATGATAGTTTACAATTAAAAATCAAAGATATCCGAATTTACAAACGTGTACTCCATTCCCAGCTTTATATCGGTATTCCTGCTGGTATTCAATCTGTAATGTTTAATATTACAAACGTATTTATTCAATCTGCTTTAAATCGCTTTGGTACCGATACAGTAGCCGCTTGGTCTGTGTATGGAAAATTAGACGCGATTTTCTGGATGGTCAGTGGAGCTTTTGGCATTGCCATCACAACCTTTGTAGGGCAAAATTATGGCGCTGGAAAAAAAGAGCGTGTTCTAAAAAGTACACGCGTTTGCCTTGGCATGGATTTAACGGTATCTGTTCTACTTGCTCTCTTCTTAATATTTAGTAGAGATGTCTTATTCCGAATTTTTACAAATGATCCTACGGTCATAAATATTGGAAGTAAAATGTTGCTATTAATTGCGCCATGGTATATCGTATTTATCTTTATCGAAGTTCTCTCTGGAGCACTTCGTGGTATTGGAGATGTAATTGTTCCTATGTTACTTACCATGTTTGGTGTATGTATTCTCCGTATTGTTTGGATTTTTGCTGCTCTAAAATTCCACCCAACTATTAACACCATTATCTTTAGTTATCCTGTAACTTGGTCTTTGACAGCTGCTTTATTTATTGTGTATTATATTTTTAAAACAAGAAAACTTCGAACAGACATTTCTAGCGGAAAGTAAATTTTATCCATAAAAAGTGGGAGTACTATTAGCACTCCCACTTTTTCTATATTCTATTAATCTACGTTTTTCTATTTCTTTCGTTTGAGAATTACCAAAATAGCAACTAAAGAAATACATAGAACAACAATTGGAATTACAAAATTAGCATAATCTCCTGTTGTTGGAGAATTTTTTGAATGTTGTTTGTTAACTTCTGGTCGAACATCCTGCGGTTTTTGTGAATTCTCTGGTTTTTGTTCCACTGAAGGTGATATTGGTTTCCCTCCTGGATTATTATTTTGTTCTGGTCCTAAGTCAGGTTGTGGACTTGGTTCTGGCTTTGGCTCTGGTTGTGGCTCTGGCTCTGGTTGTGGTTGCGGCTCTGGCTCTGGCTCTGGTTGTGGTTCTGGCTCTGGCTCTACTTGTATACTATCTACCTTCACCTCATATTCCACAATCTTCCCACTATTAAGCAAACGAATTAAAAATGTAAAGGTTCCATTTTTTGTAAAAGTATAGGTATTATCCCCATCATTATTTATAATTTCATGTGCATCTGGATCAATTTGTAATGTAATAGTAACTGGATCCGATGGTTTTTCCTGTGCGGAATACTCTATCTTAATCTTT
The DNA here is from genome assembly GCA_029256845.1 of Ruminococcus sp. Classification (GTDB taxonomy): domain Bacteria; phylum Bacillota; class Clostridia; order Lachnospirales; family Lachnospiraceae; genus JAHHTM01. Next base: position 8,054 of record JARIEI010000118.1, read on the forward strand.
TCTTTTGAAGGATCAATCCAATCCACCTTTGCAATAACTTTTGAAGTATTTTTTGCTGAATCTTCTATTTCAAACGTAAAGCTTCCATTCTTTGTAAAGGTATATGTATCTTTAGCTTCGTTATTCAAAATAGTATACTGTTCCCCTTCTTCTGCTACCAACGTAACCGTTACCTCTTCACTTGTCCACTGTGTTGTAGAATATTCAATGTGCGCTTTTGGTGCATCTTTATCAATATTTGTCACTACTGCCGTTACCGTACCGGTATTTCCATAGGTGTCAGCAAGTTCAAACTCAAACTCCCCATTTTCTGTAAACGTGTAAGATAATGAATGTTCGTTGTTTTGTACATATACATCTTCAAAATCGAATTGTCCTATTGTAGCTACTACGTTGTCACGTGTTGGTTCTGTCGTTGAATACGTAATACTGCCCTGCAACTGTGCTTTTCGAATCCAATCTACCTTAGCAACAACTTCATATAAATGACCATTTTTATCTTGATATTTGAAAGTATGCGTTCCATTTTCCTCAAAGGTAAAACTTGTTTCTCCTTCCACCATCTCACATTCTTCTGGTAAATTTATAGTTGCTACTACATCTTGATTTGTTTTATCAGTCGTAGAATAGGATATGGTCGCAGACGGCAATACTTCTTTTGTTGTATCACGATAAAAATTCAGCATTCTTCCACTAAAAAATTTGTTCTGTTCTCCTGACGTATTTCCCCAAGAATCCAGTCCTTTTATTTTTAAATATTTTGCTGGCTTTTCACAATTTAATGGAATGGCCTTCAATTTATCTGTATTTTCCAAGGATACTCTCGCAACAGTTTCCCATTTCTCCTGATCTAAACTTGTGAAAACTTCTATATTTCTCCAACGACCATTGGCTGAATGTGGAAGATATTCTAATTCTGAAATAAAAGTTGGATTTTCAAATTGTACTACATACTCTTTCTTATCTTGAATACTATATTTTGAATGCCATACTGTATTTGCGTTTCCGTCAATCAAGTTTTTTGCAGCTTGATTTGTATTATTTTGCTCTGACGAAAAAGAAACAAGAGATACTTGGTTTAATGGCAAATATGTTTTTGTTGGAGTATCATTATTTTCTGTAAATTTATAGTGATCTACTTCACTCTTAATAGAAGTTCCATGATTTTTATAACGTAATTGTACTGCAACTTCTCCTGTAAATCGCTCTTCGTTTTTAATTTTCGACTGATACTCTTCCCATGTTTTTCCATCATCCACACTATATTCCAAGTAATCGACGGGACCTACAAACATATTTTCCCAATCATTACAATAAATATTGTTTGCTTTTGGACTTTTTCCTTTTACAAGATCAATCGTATAATTTGTATCGACACCGACAAGTCCGACTTTGATATCATTTTTTTCTGTAAGTTGATTGATTTGCTCTTCCGTCAACTGTATTACATGATCCTGTGTGTTTATCCAGTCCTTTCCACCATCTATACTATAACGTACTTGTATAGTAGATTCATCATACTTTTTGTCTAAGACAATTTTCCCTGCGTTCTCTCCATCAAAAGAAAAACTTGCCAAACGCGTCGTATCTTTTTTTAGTAGATTTTGAGCAACTGCTACACATACATTTGGTTGACTGCTCTCTTTTTCTGTTGCTTTTTCTGCATCACTTAAAGCATAAAACCGTACCAGATCAAACTCTGCAATTTCCTTTGGCTCTGTAATCTTAGGCTGAATTACACGCAGCAAATCTTCCATCGCCCTAGGATAGTACTTCAATTCTTCCATAATCCGTTTCGAAAAATCCAAAAAATCTGTACTTGTTAAAGATTGATCTTCTAATTTTGTGCTAACAAGGCCTTCCCATGCATCTACATTCATCTTCTGTATTTTGATTGCCTTCTCATACAATGCTTCTTTCTCTTTATTGTTTGGATAGCTATTTGCAAGCAATACATATTGATTTGCCCGAATGTACTTGTCATAATCTGCAATCGCATCCGATGCCATTACAGTATAACTAGAAGGTTCTTCTTTTGAATATTTTGAAGCCCCCCATCCCAATAAATAATTATTGTATTCACTGTGTGATAAGGCCCATCCTGAAACGTCATTTTGGAGTTTCCATTGATACTTTTTCCTGTTTTCATCATATTGCCAAGTCACCGTAGCTGCATGACCTGGTTGTCCAACCACCACAGAAGGTCGTCCGAAAACCTCCGCAAGATTGGCATACGTCTTGGCGAGTCCTCCACACACTGCTCCTTCTTCAAATACAATCCACATACGCCGTATGTCTTTTCCATAATCTTGAAAATAGGGATCGAATCGATACTTTTCATTCCACTTAGCATGATTTTCTGACGAATAATATTCCTTATTCGCATATCCAAATGAACTTTTATATTCAATATATGTATATGCATCTAAAAAATGTTTTTTAGGATTATTTTGTTTCTTTACATCTAATGCATAATCTGCAAGCCATGTTAACTCATCTTCATTCATCCTTGCATCTACAACCCATCGCATAAGTGGAACTGGTAATTCACGAAACTGCTTCGAAGACCATGTACTGCTTTTACCGTCACTTCCAGCTTCATCCATAACGCCATTTTCTTTAGACAATTCAATATATGTCTCGAATCTTTTCACTGGATCTTCTGCTTTATTTGGCTCCATCCAAAAGCGAACATTTTCCGGATAACTATAAGCACTTGCAACACTGATTGCTAATCTAAGATAAAAATCATGTTCACTTGCATCACTTAACTTCTCTTTATGTTTTTGGTAGATTTTAGAAAATGCGATCATACTTTTTTCTGCACTGGCTCCATTTCCTTGTACAAGTGGTCCTCCATCGATGAAATAAGACATCGCTTTTTGATTATTACACAAAAACTCCACCGCTTCTTTCTGCTCTGGATTTTCATACAATGTTTGCAATGTATGATAGCCAATTCGTCTTACAAACTCTCTTTCATAAATTATTGGAAGATGATTTGCTATATTCTCTTCTGGCTTAGATTGGCTTAGTTGTTGATCGTATTCTTTTAATCGTTTAAATGGTGTTGTGTTTTCACTGTCAATATTATAATCTGCTGTTTTCAATCTTGCATCAGCATAAACTGCATGATCTTGTCCCTGACTTCCATTATCGTGTGCGTAAAGTTTTAAATATCTTTTGCCTGTTACATCTAAATCTACAAATTCTGCATTATTATTTCCTTTAAGCACTTTAGAATGGTGTAATTCGTCCCATACCTCTCCGTCATCAGAAACCGAAATGGTAAATTTAACTCCATCTCCGCCATCTCCTCTTCTGGCATCTACTCCTAAATATGCTACAAATTTCGTCAATGTGTCGGAGTACTTACTAATATCATACATAACCGTTGATGTTGCGTGTGCGCCGATTCCTCTATGAAAAATAGTCTTTTCTCCATCTACCATAAGATGAATATTTTCTCCACTTTCACTTCCATTGATAATTAAATTTCCATATCCTACATGCGTTTTGTCTTTCATATACTCTAATTCAGACAAATATTTATAGGATGTATTTTGTTGTGATTCTTCGCTTTGCTGTGTTGGTTCCTGCGCATACATCACTGTCTTCGATGAAAAACCTGTTAACAATAACGACGCGCATATAATTCCTGTAGCAGCCTTTATAAAATTATTATTCATGCTTATCCCCTTTTCTTACCAATTTCATCCTTTGTATGAATTAGAATATACACAAAAACCCCCAATTTTTCAAGATTTTTTCTTAAAAAAAGGAGATTTTTTTATAACAGATTTTTAGTTAATTCATTCGAAAAATCGGACTAATTTTTTTGTAAAGCAACGCAACGACAAGCGCTGTCAGTACTGCTTTTAGAAGATTAAACGGCGCCACCGCAAACACAACAAATGTAAGTAAATTTGTAATATTACCATTTACTGCAGTTCCCATCTCTACTAATGCCTGGATTGGCATATGAAAGGCTTTCGCATATGCTGGAAGTAATAAAAATGCGTTTAGGACACATGCTAAAGTAGTCATACAGATTGTCCCTAAAACAAGTCCTGAAATAGCACCTTTCTTTGTCTTTTTATAACGATATACCATCCCTGCTGGAACACAAAGTGCACACCCTATTAGAAAGTTTGCAAGTTCCCCAACTCCTGCTGTCATTGTACCATTGATCACAAAATTCATCACGATTTTGACAAGTTCAATCAACACTCCTGAAAGTGGACCCATTGCAAAACATCCAATCAAAACCGGAACTTCACTAAAATCAATTTCATAAAATGATGGTGCGAATGGAAGTGGGATTTCAAATAACATAAGAAGGGTTGCGATTGCGGAAAGCATCCCTATTTGTGCGATGGTTCTAATCCCAATTTTAGAACCTGTTCTAGAAACAACATTTGAATTTGTACTCATTTTTTCTCTCCTATTCTGAAATAACTATTTCGAAAAGAAAGAAACTCTTCTTGGTATTTTGGTCATTTACGCAAAAAATTCCCCGAAATTAAATTTCGGGGAAGCTACTACTTTTACTCATTCATAACCACTTCTTCTCTCATCCAGACTTTACTGTCGGTACTGGAATCTCACCAGTTCAGCCATTATTCCTATGAATAATAGGTCGCGGACTTTTACCGCCGGTTGGGAATCGCACCCTGCCCCGAAGAATTCTATCAATTCTTCTTCATTATACCTCTTTTCTGTTGAATCCACAAGTAACTTTTTTATTTTATAGTTCCTTTCAAAAATTGTTTCATTCGAACATGCTCTGTCGTAAAAACTTGTTGTGGTGTGCCTTCTACTTCAATTCTTCCATTTTCCATGAATATAATACGATCTGATATTTTCTTTGCAAATCCCATTTCATGTGTCACAATAACCATAGTCATATCTTTTTTTGCTAAACTTTGAATTACTTTTAAAACTTCTGCTGTAAGCTCTGGGTCAAGTGCAGAAGTCGGTTCATCAAAAAATAAAATCTTTGGTTTCATCGCAAGCGCTCTGGCTATGGCCACTCGCTGTTTTTGTCCCCCTGACAACTGATAGGGATAGGCATTTTCTTTTTCCGATAATCCCATCTGTATAAGAAGTTCTTTCGCTTCCTCGTACACTTCATCTTTTTTTCGTTTTTGAACAGTGATAGGGGCATCCACAATATTTTTTATTACAGTATAGTGCGGAAATAGATTAAAATTCTGGAACACAAGTCCAAACGTAGAATTTTGTTCTTTTTTATATTTTCCATTTTTTTTATTTCCAAGCACCTCACCACAATATGCTATTTCTCCTTCATCGATTTCTTCTAACATACAAGCGCATCTTAATAATGTAGATTTTCCAGAGCCTGAGGGGCCTATTATAGAAACTACCTCTCCTTCTTTCACCGAAAATGTTAGATCTTCTAATACCTTCTGTCCGTTAAACTGTTTTTTTATATGTTTTATTTCAAGTAAATTCATGTCCCTACTCCTATCGATAATATGATAATTGCTTTTCTAATTTTTCCATGATGACCGCAACAATCAAATTAAAAATATAGTAAAAAATACCTGCTGCAACAAATGGAAGCATATTTCTTTGCGACGCTGCCATCGCTTTTGTCATGGTGAACATCTCTCCATAAGCAATTGCAAACGATAAAGATGTATCTTTTACTAATGTAATTACTTCATTTGTCACCGATGGAAGAATCCGTTTTACAACTTGCGGAAAAATAATTTTAAAAAAGGTCTGCATTTTTGAATATCCAAGTAACTTGGCTGCTTCATATTGTCCTTCTTCTATGGACTCTATTCCTCCACGGTAGATTTCTGCAAAATATGCCGCATAATTTATGGAAAATGCAATCACAACTGCGTACACTCTATAAGCGTCTGTAATCCTAATTCCAAATATAAAATATGGGCCAAAATATACTACCAACAATTGTAACATTAGCGGAGTTCCTCGCATGATTGAAATATATCCCTTTATAATCATACGAAGCGTACCACACCTACTCATTCTTCCAAAAGAAACAAATAACCCAAGTGGCACGGAAAATAGTAGTGTAAGGCAAAATATAAGAATAGATCTTCCAATCCCCGGTATCAGTTGTACGACAATTTCTATTAATGTCATGTTCTCCTCCAAAAATCTATTAGCTATTTCAATGTTGTAATATCACTTCCAAACCATTTTTCTGAAATCTCTTTCATCGTTCCATCTTCCACCATTTCACTCAGTATTTTTTCCACATTGTCTTTTAAAAAAGTATTTCCTTTTAAAAATCCAATTGCATATGATTCGCTTGAAATTTCTTCATCAAGAATCTGAAACATATCATCTTTCGACTGAATCTGATAGGCAGCTACTACTTCATCCATTGCAATGGCATCTACTGCACCTTGTTCTAAATCCATCATCGCAGTATTATAATCCGGAACACTCTGCATTTTTTTAAATGTATTAAGCAATTCTTCTTGTTCTTTTAGAGCTACTTCTGCAGAAGAATCTGTTTGTACTTCAACAATTTTTCCTTGCAAATCTTTTAATGTATGAATATTCGAATCTTTCTTGACAACAATGACTTGTCTATTATTTAGATATGGCTTGGAAAATGTATAATCTTCCTCTCTTCCTGTCATTGTAAATCCATTCCATATACAGTCAATTGTTCCAGATGACAATTCTAAATCTTTTGCATCCCAACTAATTGGATTTGGGACAAACTCTAAATTTAATCGATTTGCTACTTCCCTTGCTAGCTCTAAATCAAATCCTGTAAATTCGCCATCCTCCCCAACAAATCCCATTGGTGGAAACTCTTGATCAAATCCAACTACAAATTTTCCTTCTGTACTTGTTCCATACTTTGTATTCTCTTTATGAGCATCTTTATCACCACATCCTGCGACTATTCCTACGGTTAAAATTATTGTCATAATCAAAGTGATACATTTCTTTTTCATAGATTTCCTCCTTTATTCCGTTTTTTGTTTTGTTATGCTACCATGTTACCACACTAAAGTGTTTTTGCCAAGTCTTTTTATAAAAAAAGAACCAGACAAAATTGTCTGGTTCAAAATAAATAGTAATGCTTATTCTTCAACTGTCCATCCATTGTTTTTCAAGGATTCTCTTGTTTGTTTTATTGAAATCATCTTCACTGGTTTATCTGAATTACTTTCAATTGGTAACAATCCTTTACCTGATAGAGACTTAATTGATTCTTCACTCAGATTAATAACAATTGTTTCCACAATCTTATTATCTTCTTTTTTGTATGAATAATCAACATCCTTTATGTCTTTGTATGTATCTTCCATCTTTTTCAAAGATCCATCGACTGCATCTAGTGCTTCCTGTGGCAATTGAGAAATATCTAAGGTGCTAGTTTGTGTCAGTTTAGTAGCTTCATCTCCTTTTGCATCAAAAACCATCTCAACTGAATATCCTTGTTTCTCTTGCTTACAACGCAAAACTGCTTTTTCTTCCTTTTGACTTCCGCATCCTGCCAATGCAGCTACCATCATACCAGATAGTAAAATCGCACTCACCCTTTTGAATATCTTTTTCATTTGCAGTTCCTCCTTTATTCTGGTGTAATCTTGTATTTAATTATAAAACAAAATGTTCCGAAAAACAATCAATTTTTTATCTTATTCCACGCATTGTGAGCTGAATTCTTTTCTTATTTACATCTACGCTCATCACCTTAACTTCAACAATATCTCCAACACTCACTACCTCTAACGGATGTTTTATAAAACGGTCTGTGATTTGAGAAATATGCACCAAACCATCTTGATGAACACCAATATCCACAAACACACCAAAATCTATTACGTTTCGAACGGTTCCTTTTAAAATCATCCCTTCCTTTAGATCTTTCATTTCTAAAACATCCGTGCGAAGAATTGGTTTTGGCATTTCATCTCTTGGATCTCGAGCTGGTTTTTCTAGTTCCTTTACAATATCACGTAGTGTAATTTCGCCGATTTCAAGTTTATTTGCCATTGATTTAAAATCTTGAATCTGATTAGATAATCCTTTTAATGTTCCATGCACTACATCTAGGAGCTGAAGCCCTAAAGTTTCAAATAATATTTCTACTGCACGATACGATTCTGGGTGAACTGCTGTTGCATCTAGTGGATTTGTTCCATCAGATATGCGCATAAATCCGGCACATTGTTCAAATGCCTTTGGTCCTAATTTGGGTACTTTTAAAAGTTCTTTTCTACTTTGAAATTTTCCATGTTCCTCTCGATAGGAAACAATATTTTTTGCAATTGTTGTGGTGATTCCCGATATATATGAAAGAAGTGGTGCAGATGCCGTATTTAAATCAACTCCTACTTTATTCACACAATCTTCTACAACACCTTCTAAAGATGCTCCTAGTTTTTTCTGATTCATATCATGCTGATACTGTCCTACACCAATAGACTTTGGATCAATTTTTACAAGTTCCGCCAATGGATCTTGCAATCTTCTCGCAATCGACGCCGCACTTCTTTGTCCAACATCAAAATTCGGAAATTCTTCTGTTGCTAGTTTACTTGCGGAATAAACCGACGCTCCTGCTTCATTTACAATTACATATTGAACATTCTCTTTAATTTCTTTCAATAACTCTACAATAATTTGCTCGGATTCTCTTGATGCAGTTCCATTTCCAACAGAAAATAATGTAATATGGTATTTTTTGATCCATTTTTTTAAGGTTTCTTTCGCTGCATTTATTTTAGCAGGTGTTGTAGGAGCTGTTGGATAGATTACAGTTGTATCTAAGACCTTTCCTGTTTCATCTACAACTGCAAGTTTACATCCCGTTCGAAAAGCCGGATCCCATCCAAGAACCACTTGTCCTTTTATTGGTGGCTGCATTAAAAGTTGTTGAAGATTTTTTCCAAAGACCTCAATCGCACCATCTTCTGCTTTTTCTGTCAGGTCGTTTCGAATTTCACGTTCTATCGCTGGAGCAATAAGACGCTTATAGCTATCTTCAACTGCCCGATTAAGGACATCAGCTGTAGGACAATTTTCTTTTTGAATAACTTTCTTTTTCAGATACGCTAAAATTTCTTCTTCTGAAGTTGTAACCTTTACTGTTAATATTTTTTCTTTTTCTCCACGGTTAAGTGCAAGCACTCTGTGACCTGCTAATTTATTTAGACGTTCTTCGAATTCATAATACATTTCATAAACAGATTCTTGTTCCAAATTTTTTGCAGTTGATACAATTGTCCCCTTTTGCATTGTGTTCTTTCGGATCCATGTTCTATAATCAGCTTCATCCGCTATCATTTCTGCTATAATATCCTGCGCCCCATCTATGGCAGCTTCGATGGATTGTACCTCGTTTTCTTCTGATAAATATTTTTTAGCTTCTTCCTCTAGAGGCATGGTACATTCCTGTTTAAAAATTTCCATTGCAAGTGGCTCTAATCCTTTTTCTTTTGCAATTGTTGCACGAGTTCTTCGTTTTGGTCGATAAGGTCTATACAAGTCTTCTACCAACACAAGTGTCTCTGCTTCTAAAATTTGACTTCGAAGTTTTTCTGTCAATTTCCCTTGTTCCTCGATGCTAGAGATTACCTGCTCTTTTTTCTCTTCCAGATTGCGAAGATATAATAATCTTTCATGCAACTTACGAAGTTGTTCATCATTTAAAGATCCTGTTGCCTCCTTACGATAACGTGAAATAAACGGAATGGTATTTCCTTCGTCTATAAGTTGGACAGCTGCATCTATCTGCCAGCGCTTTACTTGTAATTCTTCTGTTAGTCTTTGATTAATATCCATGATTGTAACTCCTTTTTAGATAAAACATTCTTTTAAATTTTGTATACTCAGATTTTCTTCTTTCAAAAATTGCTCTAAGATTTCTTTTTGTTCTAATTTCGTACACCAGCACATTCCGCATCCTGCTGCAATACTTTCTGGAACGGGAATCAAACGCCCTGGTATGTTCTTATTTTTACATTTCTTTTCCATTTCCATAGCCTTAGTTGTGGATGAAAAGGTAACGACAATGTATTTTTCTTTTTTTCTCATAATGTATACTCCTCTACAATCTCTTTTATGGCACAAATAGCCGCATTTACTTCCTCTTCTGTATTGTAATGAGAAAAACTAAATCGAACTGCTCCTTGTCTTTGTGTTCCTAGCGCATTATGAAGTAGCGGCGCACAATGTGCCCCTGCTCTTGTTGCAATCTCATAACGAACACTCAACTCGTCACTAATTTTAGCTGAATCTAAATTTCCAATGTTAAAGCTGACAATCGGACACCGAATAGTTGTTGCAAAATCCCCATAAACTTTCACCTCTGGAATCTTAGAAATTTCATTATAAAATTTACGCATAAATCCAAGTTCTTTTTCTTGGATTTTTTCTATTCCTATCTGTTCTATATATGAAATTGCTGCGCCTAATCCTGCAATTCCATGCCCATTTAATGTTCCCGCTTCTAATGAACCAGGCATTTGTATAGGATGATGCTTATTGAAAGAATCTATCCCACTTCCTCCACTTAAAAGTGGTCTTATACAAATTCCTTCTCTTACGTACATCCCACCGGTTCCTTGTGGCCCCAATAAACTTTTATGACCGGTAAAACACAAAACATCTATATTCATCTTCTGCACATCAATGGGAAAAACTCCCGCCGTTTGCGATGCATCTACCAAAAATAAAATTCCATGTTTTTTTGCAAGTTTTCCTATTCGATTTAAATCCAACAAATTACCTGTTACGTTTGATCCATGGGTACACACAATCGCTTTTGTGTTTTCTCGAATCAGTGCTTCCATTTCCTCATAGGAAATGGTTCCTCTCTCATCACACCCAAGAATTGATAGTTCTACGCCTTCTTCCTGACATTCATACAAAGGTCTTAACACCGAGTTATGTTCTAATACCGTTGTAATTACATGATCCCCTGCACCAAACAACCCTTTGATAGCTATGTTCAAACTTTCTGTAGAATTCATTGTAAATGCAATCCTTGTTGGATCTTCTGCATGAAAAAAATCTGCCAACTTCTCTCTCGTATCATAAATCACGCGTGCTGCATCCAAAGATGCCTCTGTGACACCTCTTCCAGCGTTTCCAAAATTCTGCATTGCACTTACAACTGCATCTATCACTTCCTTTGGCTTTTTCATTGATGTAGCTGCATTATCCATATAGATCATTGTACAGTCTCCTTTTGAAATATTTCTTGAACAGTTTCTAGAAGGTGTCTTTCTACTTTCGACAAACACCCTTGTTTTTTATATACCATATAGATCATTCTTTTTCCAATCTCTCTTGGAAGAGAAAAAAACAAGAGTTTATCTTCCGCCACTTCTTCAACAACCGCCAGCTTTGATACAACCGAAATTCCACTTTTATTTCGAACCAATCGTTTGATCGTCTCTGGATTATCCATGGTCGCAACTACATTCAATTGTTCCAAATCTAACCCCATTTTTTTTAACAGGCGTTGCGTCTCAATTCTTGTTCCCGACCCTTCTTCTCGCAAAAGAATCGGTTCCTTAACAATCCATGAAAAATCTTTTTGCTCCTTTTCCTTCATCTCTTCTTTTTTTCGACGAAACTTCATCGTATTTGGAGTAATCAAAACCATTTCATCTTTGTAAAATGGCACAAATTCACACTGCTTGCAATCCACTTTTGTTCCTGCAAACCCAATTTTAGCCACCCCATTTAAAATCTGCTCCACAACACCTAAACTATCTGTTTCTCTGATTTTAAATGCTTCCCTTGGATATTTTTTTTGAAATACACGAAAAATCTGTGGCAATAGATATAGCGATGGTACACTAGATGAAGCAATTGGTAGAAACGGATTTTCTTCCTTCCTCGTCTCTGAAAAGGTGTCTTTTATTTTGTTTTGAATATCGAGCATCTGCCTCGCATATCCGTAAAGTCTATTTCCTTGTTCCGTCAATCGAACTTCCTTTGTATTACGATGAAACAGACGAACTCCTAATTCTTTTTCTAAAGATGAAATATGTGCGCTGACCGTTGGTTGTGATAAAAACAGTTCATTTGCTGCTTTTGAAAAATTCTCGTGTTCTGAAACTGACACAAATACTTCCATTTGCTTTAAATTCATAAATTCGACACCCTTTCACTTTCTGGTCCAGATTTACGTGTCACTTTCATGCGATCCATGTATTCTAAAATCGGTTTGGCACTTTTTCTACTCGTAGCAAACAGATCTCTAATCTCACCAATGGTAATTTTTCCATCCTGCTTTAGTTTTTCTATCACTTTTTCCATTGCCTGTTCCATATAAGTCTGAAGCGTATACATTCCATCTGCTACCTTCACAAGTTCTCCTTGCTCTACCATATCGGTCAATATATCTTCTACAATTTCCCCGTCGATTGTTCCAAAATGAATCTCACTGATTCGTTTAAAATCATACGCTGCTGGTTTCACTGCTCCCAAAATTCTTCTTCGTACTTGCAGATAGATGTCATCTTTTAAAATTTCATAACCAGCAGGTGCAATAAATTCGTCGTGTATCGTTACGATTCCTTGTTCTGCTAGTTTGTCCACATACATGGCAAACACATTTGGTTTGACTTTTTTCATAAAGGTGCTATGAACTTGCGCTTTTGAAATTCCTTGTTTATATGGATGATCTTTTACGTAGTTTTCTAATGTTGCTTTTATTTTGTTTCTGCATTTTATTTCCTCTGATCGGTGCCACACATAGCGGTCTTTTTTCGTTGGAAATTCACACACAAGCCCTTCTTTTACAAGGTTATCCACAGCTTTTGAAACCTCTTCCACAGATAATGCGGATACTCTTGCCAATTCCGAAACAGGAACCATATTTTCAGAAAATTCCTTCACTTTAAGTTCAATTACATCTTCTGCATTTCCTGCTTCTTTTTGTTTTAAACTTGCGATTGCTTCTTCATCAAACCGCTTCTTTTTCTTCGCATTTGGCTCTAGTATAATTCCTCCTCCAATTGTTTCCATTGGGGAATAAAATCGAACCACAAAACGGTCTCCTCTTCGAAACGCCACATCCTCTTCCATACGTAATTGCACATATCCAGATTGTCCCGGCTTTAAAATGTCATCACTTAAAAGGACCGCACGACAAAGAACTTGACTGGTTCCACTAAAAAAATGTAACCTTGTATTATTTTTTAAAATCCGTTCCGTGCTGTTTAATAATTCCAGTTTTACATCTACAATCCTTGAATCTTCCATACTATGGATCGGTGCAAGCGTACACCCTCTTTTTAATTCCTCTTTTTTGAGATTTGAAATATTAAGTGCCACTCTTTGCCCTGCATAGCATTGTTCCACGTTTTCACCATGTACTTGAATGGATCTTATTTTACATTCTTTTCCATTTGGAAACATCTCAAGGCAATCTTCTTTCGAAAGGGTACCACTTACTAATGTCCCTGTAACAATTGTTCCAAATCCAGATAGTGAAAACACTCTATCTATCGGTAATCTTGGTATTGTTTCTGTATCTTTTTGATCTACTTCTTCTTCCGTCATTTTTTCGATCAATTGGATGAGTTCTGTCATTCCCTCTCCTGTTGATGCGGAAACTTTTGCAACAGGTGCATGTTCTAGAAATGTTCCTTTTAATTCTTCTTTGATTTCTTCTTCTACCAACTCTAACCAATCTGGTTCAACAAGATCACATTTATTTAATACTAAAATACTTTTCTTAACTCCTAAAAGTTGTAAAATATCTATATGTTCTCTTGTCTGTGGCATGATTCCTTCATCAGCTGCTACTACGAGAAGAACAAGATCCATCCCCACTACGCCTGCAACCATATTATTGATAAATTTTTCATGACCTGGAACATCAATAATTCCTACGCGATTCTTATTTTTTAAATCAAAGTAAGTAAACCCAAGATCAATCGTAATTCCTCTTCTTTGCTCTTCTTCAAATCGATCCGTATTGCGTCCAGTCAGCGCTTTGATCAATGTCGTTTTTCCATGATCGATATGTCCAGCTGTTCCTATTATAATGTGTTTCATAAACTTATCTATCCACCTTAAAAATCTGATTCTTTTTTAATGCTTCTACAAAATGTACATCCCCTGTCTGATCAAAGGTACGCATATCCAAAAGGAAATTCTCGTCCACAACTCTTCCTATGACAGGAATAGGCAATGTTCGTAATCGTTTTGCAAAAAGCTCTGTGGAAATAAAATGAGGTCGTATAGAAACTGCCCTACTTTCAATCTGTTCCATCGGTAGGGAACCACCTCCAATTTGAGACATACACTTTTGTATGCTAATAACGGCTGGAAGCGCTTCTCTTTTTAATTTTTCACACAAATCTTCCGCCGCCTCCTGCACCTTTTCAAGTGGCCTTGTAATCATTTCTAGAACCGGAATATTTTTTATTGCATTTTCTTCACATAGATATTCTCTTAATACCGTTTCTAATGCGCACGCTGTAAATTTATCAATTCGAAGTGCCCGTGTAAGTTGGTTTCTTTTCATCTGGTCAATATAGTTCTTTTTCCCTACAATAATTCCAGCCTGTGGTCCCCCAAGTAATTTATCCCCACTAAAACAGACAACATCTGCTCCATTTTGAATGGACTCTTGAACCGTTGGTTCATGGGCAAGCCCGTATTTTTCCAAATTTAAAAGGACACCACTCCCCAAATCTTCTATAATTGGAATCTGATATTTATCTTTAAGAGCAGTTAATGCTTTCATTGGCACACTTTCTGTAAAACCAAAAATCCGGTAATTACTTGTGTGGACCTTCATCAAAACTTTTGTGTCTTCTGTAATTGCTTCCTCATAATCAGCCAAATGTGTTTTGTTGGTAGTCCCTACTTCTTTCAATATGGTGCCACTTTGTTTCATAACATCTGGAATTCGAAATTTGCCACCAACTTCTACAAGTTCTCCTCTTGATACGATTGCTTCTCCACCTTTTGCCATGGTATTTAAAACCAACATGACAGCTGCCGCATTATTGTTTACTGCCATGGCAGCCTGTGCACCGGTAATCTTACAAAGAAGTGTCTCAAAATGAGAATATCGCTCTCCTCGTTCTCCTTTTTCTAGATTAAATTCAAGGTTCGAATATCCTGATGCAATT
Organism: Ruminococcus sp.; assembly: GCA_029256845.1. Classification (GTDB taxonomy): domain Bacteria; phylum Bacillota; class Clostridia; order Lachnospirales; family Lachnospiraceae; genus JAHHTM01. The sequence goes on from JARIEI010000118.1 coordinate 23,179, forward strand.
TCTGCAATTTTTTGCATATGTGTTGCACTAAGAGGGGCACGCCCTAAATTTGTATGAAGAATCGTCCCTGTTCCATTGTATACTTTTTTTATGTGAAACTGTTCTTTTTCCCTTACTCTGTTTCCGATAGAAGACAGAATATGATCTATTTGAAGCAACAACTCTTCTTCTAACTTCCCATTTAAAATCTGTGCTCTTATCTGTTCTAATTCTTCCCGAACGGATTCGATCACTATTTGATATCCGTGCTGTTCTATCAGCTCTTTGCATTGTTTTGTTTCGAGCAAAACATCTACTTTTGGTATTCTACGGAATAAATTGTTTTCCATATCTTCCTTTCCTTTTTCTGTATTGATACTCCTTATGGAAGTATTCTAATCCATTGTTCCTGCTTTGGAATAACTTTTCCGATGACAGATACCTTGGTATCTACCTTCTTTTCTTTGAGTTCCTTTAAAAACGCCTCAACAACATCTTCGGAAATACTAAATAATAGCCCTCCTGATGTTTGTGGATCATAGAATAAATCCTCATAAACTTCCTCTATATTTTCAAAGCAAACGACCTGTTCATAATGTTCTCTATTTTTGTATGCTCCTGCTGGTACAAGCCCCATTTTAGCATACGGAACTGCTTCTTCTATATAAGCTACATCGGATGCTCTTAATTCAAAAGATACTTGGCTTGCTGACGCCATCTCTACGCAATGTCCCAAAAGGCCAAATCCAGTCACATCTGTACAAGCATGAATATTATAGGACAAAGAAGCATCCTTTGCATTTTTGTTTAAAGAAGCCATAACTTTTTGTGTTTCCAAAATTGCTTTGTCTGACGCCATTCCAGCTTTTATTGCTGTATTCACAACTCCACAACCAATTTGTTTTGTAAGAACAAGCACATCCCCTAGTTGACATCCATAATTTTTATACATGTGATCTGGGTGTACAAATCCAGATACACAAAGTCCATATTTAGGCTCATTGTCTTGTATCGAATGCCCTCCTACTAAAACTGCCCCGGCTTCTTTTACTTTATCGGCTCCGCCCTTTAAGATTTCTCCAAGGATCTCTGGATCTAAGCAATTAGGAAACCCAACAATGTTAAGTGCCACTTTCGGTTCTCCGCCCATTGCATATACATCACTTAAAGCATTTGCCGCTGCAATTTGACCAAATGTATAAGGATCATCCACAATCGGTGTAAAAAAATCAACGGTCTGAATCATCGCCAAGCTGTCATTAATTTTATAAACTGCCGCATCATCCGATGTTTCTATTCCAACAATCAAATTTTCATCTTCAAATTTTGGTAACTTTCCCAGAACCTGAGAAAGGGTCTTTGGACCTATCTTAGCCGCTCATCCAGATGTCTGTGCCATCTGTGTCAACAACACTTTTTTCTGTTCCTCCATTTTTCTTTCTCCTTATCTTTTATTATGGTCGAACCACTTTATCTGCTTTCGCTAAAATCTCTACAATATTGTACATATTCGTAACATTTCCAACACCAAGTTGATCTTTCTTTCCATAAAAGTCAAGGCAAGTTCCACAGGTAAGTATTTCCACTCCTTGTTTTTCCATAATCTGAAGATCTTCGATACACTCAGAGTCATTGGTCGTTAGGTTTGCTCCTCCATTATAAAAAAGGATGGTTTGAGGAAGCTCCTCTAACTGAGACAATGCAAAAATAAATCCTTTCATAAGAATATGGCCTAATTCTTCCTCTCCACTTCCCATCTCTTTCGATGAAATAGCAACAACCACTTTAGATGTTCTTCCCTTTTTCTCTTCCTGCACTTCTTCGCATTTTTTTTCTTCCATCTGCTTCTGACGATTTTGAATCGTAAGTTCAATTCTTGTATCGTTGATTTTTTCTATAGTTACCTCTGCTCCGAGAGAAACTGCCATCTTTTTTACGTTATTCATTGAAATTTCATTGTCAACTACTACCATTAGATCTTGAACGCCTGGCTGTTCCATTGCCTTTTTGGTTTTTATCACTGGGACAGGACACACATCTCCTGTTGTATCAATTGTTATCATAAAATACCTCCTATTTACCGAATCAGTTATAGATACATTCTATCATTAAATCCTGTTTTCGTAAATATTTTTCCACTTTTCCCATATAATATGTTGTTTAGCGCATTTAATTGGCATCTGTATATAACTTTAAAGCAAAAAAGTATTCAGAACTATTGAATTTGTATATTTGTTTATGTATAATTGACAACGTATTATTTTTTATTGAAAGGAAATCTAAAGAATGAATGAACAAAAAGATTTTAAGCCTTACATTCCTGCTGAAAAAGTAACACCAGAATTAACTGTTACTTCTGTTTTGATTGGTATCTTTTTAGCAGTGATCTTTGGTGCTGCAAATGCATATTTAGGTCTTCGTGTTGGTATGACCGTTTCTGCATCTATCCCTGCGGCTGTACTTGCCATGGGTGTAATTCGCGTGATCATGCGTAAAAACTCCATTTTGGAAAGCAACATTGTGCAGACTATTGGATCTGCTGGTGAATCCGTAGCTGCTGGCGCAATCTTCACCCTTCCTGCACTTTTCCTTTGGGCAAAAGAGGGGAAAATGGAAACCCCTGGAATCTTACAGATTACCATCATTGCACTTCTTGGTGGTATTCTTGGTGTCCTTTTTATGGTACCGCTTCGTAACGCTTTGATTGTAAAAGAGCATGGCATTCTTCCATATCCAGAAGGTACCGCATGTGCTGAAGTTCTCCTTGCTGGGGAAGAAGGCGGGGCAAACGCATCCACCGTATTTGCTGGTATGGGAATCGCTGCTGTATTTAAATTTCTAATTGATGGTTTTAAAGTAATTCCAAGTGAAATTTCTTACACATTTAAAAGCTTTTCTGGAACAATCGGTACACAAATTTATCCTGCAGTATTTTCTGTTGGTTACATTTGTGGTCCTCGTATTTCTTCCTATATGTTTGCCGGTGGTCTTGTAAGTTGGATGGTTTTAATTCCAGCCATCGTTTTATTTGGTGGAGAGACATTATTATATCCTGGAACAGCATCTGTCCAGGAGATGTTTGCTGCTGGTGGAGCTAATGCAATCTGGGGTAGTTATATTCGTTACATTGGTGCTGGTGCCCTTGCTGCCGGTGGTATTATCAGTTTGATCAAATCCCTTCCTTTGATCATTCGTACATTCCGTGACGCCATCGCAGGATTAAAAGGAAATTCAAACACAAATACAAGCAGAACTGGTCAAGATTTAAATATGGGATTCATCCTTGGAGGCATCGTTCTTTGTATCGTAGCAATCTGGCTTGCACCTCCAATTCCTGTAACTTTCCTTGG
>JARIEI010000160.1 GCA_029256845.1 Ruminococcus sp.
GTCTTTTCAATCGTTCACACAATTCTTTTAGTTCATATTCTTGATACATAAGCACCTCCTACTCGTTGTAGATATTATAGCATACCTCGTATTTTCCATCATTATTTTTCTACTTTGAAAATAAATAAAACGTGATAAAGAAAAGAACCACTCCCTAACGAGTGGTTCAAAATAATCATTTTTCTACCAGTATTTGAGCTAAATTCTGTGTCATCATCTAAAACAATGTAAGATATTATGCTCTCACTTGATCAATGTAAAATTTAAACTTATCTGTTCTATAATAACATTTAAAATATTCTATTGGGATTTCTTTTCCATTCACTATTCCTGATGTAACACATCGAAACAAAATAATCGGAGATCCTTCTTCAATATCTAGATATTCTGCAATATCATCTCTAGCCAATACTGCTTCCATGGTTCTTCTAGCCTTAGTAATTTTCACTCCATACTTTTCCTGAATCGTTGAATACAAAGATTCGTGGTCAAACGAATATCGATCTAACTCTGGAAACAGTTTTTCCGGCAAGTAGGTAACCGTATAATTTAATGGTTCTTGATCTGCATAAAGAATTCTTCCAAGTTGATATACATTATCATCTTTTGTAAGTTCTAGAACTTTTGCTCTTTTTGCATCCGCTTTTTTTAATTCAAATACCATAATTTTCTTACTCGGAGTCATTCCCAAACGGATTACATCTTCCGTGCAGCTTGTAATAGATATTAAATCACTTCCGCCACACTCTTCTTTTACATAAGTTCCCTTTCCCTGAATCTTATATAAATATCCCTCATTCACAAGTTCATCAATGGCTTTTCTTACAGTAATTCTGCTTACTTGATAGATTTCCATCAATTCTCGTTCACTTGGAATAGGTTGACCTGATGTAAATTCCTCATTGTCAATTTTCTCAATGATGATATTTTTCAGTAGATAATATTTAGGCACCCTAGGTTCCATAATTTCTCCTTTCCATTGGTCGAAATATCTCCCACCAATTTCCAAGTTTCACTCTTTCTACAATTATATTATACCTACTCTAAATAAACAAGCGTGAATTATTCTCCAAACACAGCTCTATAGTCTTCCTGAAATTTTTTTATTCCGACCTCTGTTAATGGATGTTTTGTCATTTGTTCAATTACTTTATATGGAACCGTTGCAATATCTGCTCCTGCCAACGCACATTGTGTTACATGAATAGGATGTCTGACACTGGCTGCAATAATCTTTGTCTGAATCCCTGACACCTCAAAAATTTCAACAATTTCTTCTATGAGTTTTGTACCATCTGCTGATATATCATCCAATCTTCCCAGAAACGGAGAAACATAAGTTGCTCCTGCTCTTGCTGCCAATAGTGCTTGATTCGCCGAAAAAACAAGTGTAATATTCGTCTTTATTCCTTCAGATGATAATGTTTTACATGCTTGTAATCCATCTATAGTCATTGGAATCTTTACAACCATATTAGGATGAATCTTTGCAATTTCTCGTCCTTCTCGAATCATTCCTTCTGCATCAATTGTCGTCGCTTTTACCTCTCCACTAATAGGGCCATCTACAATACTTGCAATTTCTGCAATTACTTCTTCAAACTTTCTTCCTTCTTTTGCGATTAAAGATGGATTCGTTGTAACACCACAGATTACTCCCATATCATTTGCTTTCTTAATATCTTCTACATTTGCAGTATCTATAAAAAAACGCATATGAATTCCTCCTATTTTACTTACATTGAGCTCTAAATTCTTTAATTTTTTCTTTCATTGCAGGAATATCTCCGTGTAGTTTTAAAATTGTACTTCCAACAAATGCAGCATCAGCACCAGCTTCTTTCACAAGTTTAATATCTTCTGGTGCGTGTACGCCAACGCCACAATAAATTGGACGATCAATTCCACATTCTCTTAAATATTGGATGCCATCTTTTAATGTTGGATGTGCTTCATTTTTCTCTTGATTTTCGTATGGTTTTGCCTGTAAGTACACAAACCCATTAGATTGTTTTGCTCGTTCAATTTCATCTTCGGGCAGATGATATTGAACATAACAAGATACTTTTAATCCTGCCGCAATAATTTCATCTTTTACTGAATTTCCTCGCAAACCAACAAGCAAAATATCTTTTAAATTATTCTCGAGGCAAAAATCAATAAATCGTTTTACTCCTATCTCTTCTACTGTACTCTCATATGCAAGAACAAGAATCTGTACTTCTGGTAAAGCTTTTTTAATTGCAACGATAGAATCCATGTATTTATCATAATCATCACATGCTTCTAACGCTTTTGCCATTCGATCAGCTAAAAATTCACTTTCTAAAAAAGGATCTCTTGATGGAAAGTCTACCTCCATCATTTTACAACCTGCATCCGCGTATTCCATCGCCATTTTATAACTTGATTCAATCGTTGGATATCCATTTGATAAATATAAAATAACTTCCATTATTTTTACTCTCCTTTATATGCTTTTATAAATAATTTTTCAAATTCTTCTACAGAAGGTATAATTGGATTGGTCTTTGTACATCCATCTGCTTTTGCAACAGGTGCCATTTTTGCAACAGTATCCATATAGGCTTTTTCGTCTGGAATAATTTCTGAAAATGAAGCTGGAATTCCAATTTTTTTATTTAACTTTTCAACTGCGGTTCCTAAATCTTCTACACCTAATTTTTCTGCTATTTTTTCGTACACAGCTTTTGCCTCTTCTGATCCACTGTTATAACGAATAATATATGGGAGCAGAATTGCATCTGCTAAGCCATGTGATACATGAAAATAGCTTCCAACTGTATGTGCCATGGAATGCACGATTCCTAACGAAACATTTGTAAATGCAATCCCTGCTACCATAGATGCTTGAAGCATGTACTCTCTTGCTTTCATATCGTTTCCATTTTCACATGCAATTGGAAGATATTGAAAGATGTCAATAACAGCCTGAGTTGCTAAAATATCTGAAATATAATTTGCTCTATTAGAGGCAAGCGCTTCCAATGCATGGGTCATTGCATCCATTCCTGTTTCTGCTGTGATTTTGGCTGGCATAGAAGCTGTAACTTCTGGATCACAGATTGCGATATCTGGCATCATTTCCATATTTCCAATTCCATGTTTCATTCCTGTCTCATCATCTGAAATAACGATAGAACGAGAAACTTCGCTTGCTGTTCCACTTGTTGAAGGAATACAACACAATCTTGCTTTCTGATGAAGTTTCGGAAACTCATTTGGAGGAAGTACCTCTTCAATTGTAGTAAGTTCTGGATGTTCATAATAAATCCACATTCCCTTTGCCGCATCCATTGCCGAACCACCACCAAGACCTACAATAAGATCCGGTTTAAATTCCAGCATTTCTTTTGCTCCACGTAATACGGTTTTAAAAGACGGATCTGGTTCTACACCAGAAACTACGCTTGTTTCTGCTCCAGCTTCATGAAAATAATCTTCCACTTTCGCAAGCATTCCACTTCTTTCCATACTCTTTCCACCAACTACAATTGTTACTTTCTTTGCACTCATGGTTTTAATATATTCCAGGCATCCTTCTCCGAACATTAATTCGCTTCCTGCCATTTTCATTGGTCTCATCATATTGATTATCCCCTTTCTATCTATGTACTTATCAATTATCGTAATGCATCTAATACTTTTTTAACTAAATCGTAAGAAATTGGATTACTTATAATGCCGCCTTCTTTTAAGCTAGATCCGATAATCGCTCCATCTGCTATATTTAACTGATCTTTGATATTTTCTGCTTTTACACCACTTCCCGCAAATACAGGTACCTTAACAACTTTTTTCACTCTCTTGATAAGATCCAATGGTGTTTCTTCTCCAATCTGTGTTCCTGTAACAATAATTCCATCTGCACCATTACTTGCTGCTTCTACAGCCGATTGTTCAATACTAATATTAGGAAGTAACATATGTGCATGTTTTACCTGAACATCTGCAATAACCTTAATATCTTCTTTTCCCATTGCCTTACGATAATCCATACATTGCTTTGCACATGGCTTGATTACTCCATCTGTAAATAGAACGGTATCAACGAAAACCGGTACTCGTATAAAAGAAGCTCCTGTGATAGAAGCAATTGCAATATTCGCTTCACAATCATTAAACGCTGCATCCACGCCAACTGGAATATTTACTGCATTTTTAACTTGCATTGTAGCAGCTGTAAGTGCAGCTATTTGCGCTTTATTTAAAGTTGCCGAAAACGGAGTGTCCCCCATATTTTCTACAATCACAGCATCTACACCTGCTTTTTCAAGTGTAATCGCATCCTGCACAGCCTGATCTAAAATTTTTTGATAATTGCCATCAAATCCTGCTGTTGTAGGAAGTGGAAGACAATGCACCATGCCAATTACTGTTTGTGATCCTTCCGTAAATATTTCTCTAGCCATTTTTATTCCTCCTTAAATTCCTATTATTTATTCTTCTTGTTGTGATAATTGTAAATTCCTTCCAATGCGACTTTGCAAAGAAGCTCTTCTGCATCTTTACGTTCTTGACCTTTTAAAGTTTCTTTTAAATTTTCTAACACAGTAACCACAGTAAGAATACATGTTTTTACTCCCATTAATCTTCCTAATGTCAACATACAAGAAGACTCCATATCAATTCCTGTTACTCCTAATTTTTTTACTTCCTCGAATGTATCCTCCATATTTCTGCCACATTCTAAAGAAAATCGTGAATCATGCATCTTACTATAAAATCCATCCATTGTGCAATTTAGACCATTTAAATAACGCTTTCCTACACTCTCTACTGTTTCGTTCATCACATTAACTAATTCCAAATCTGCTACTGCCGGATAACTTAAATCCACGTAAGACTGACTTGTCCCTTCTCGTCTCATTGCAGCCACTGGAATCATAAAATGTCCAAGCATATCGTCTTTCATTGACATAACTGTTCCCATACGCACCGCTACTTCCATTCCCGAATCATACATCTCTTCCATTGCAATTGCTGCAGAAGGTGCTCCAATCCCTGTAGATGTCACCGTAACTTCTACTCCTTTATAAGTACCTGTGTAGGTATTGAATTCTCTCATAAACGCCACTTTTTTTGGCTGATCTAAATATTTTTTTATTACCTCCACTCTCCATGGATCCCCAGAAAATAGCACATATTTTGCTACTGTATCTTTATCCGTTCCCAAATATAATGTACTCATATCTAAGTCCTTTCTTTTATTGTTTAAAATTTTTCCAGGTTTCCAAAAGCTGTTCTTCCGTTGGCATATTTGTACAACACCCTTCTGCCTGAAGCACATAAGAAGATAAACTAGCGCCTAATTTACAACATTCTTTTGGATTATAACCTTTCAAGTATCCATACAGAAATCCTGCCATATATGCATCGCCAGAACCTGTCGCATCCACCACATTTTCAATGTGACGTATCCCAATCTGTTCTTTTTTAATCCCATTTTCTGTACGTACATAACAAATGCTTCCTTCTTTTCCTAGAGTTGTTACAAGAATATCTACATTGCCAAACTCAAACAACTCTGTAATTTCTTTCATTCCATATATTTTCTCAATAATTTCTCTTTCCACTTCATTCGTAAAGATAATCTTACTTTCTGTAAGAAGTTCTTTTAAAAATTCTTCTGGAAAGGCTTCAAAATCATCTTTCATACCAAAAACAATTGGAACGTTATATTTTTTACACTTTTGATAAAACTGTTCATTATCTTTCTTTGATGCAACTGTAATCACACCTAACTTGGTATTTTCGAACAATTCCTCATTCATTTCACATGTATATTTTTCATCCATCGCTCCTGGATAAAAAATAGTTATGTGATCATTTTTATTATCTTGAATGAGATAGCATACGGAAGTTGCCTCTTGCGGAAGTTCTGTAATTCCATCCAATGGAACATTTCCTTCTATCAAAAAGTCTTTAAATCCATTCTCTTGATAGTCTCCTCCCACTCTAAGTACTGGAACGGCCGTAATTCCAAGTTTGTTCAATCCATATGCTATGTTTACTGAACACCCTCCATAATAAATCTTAGCATTGGATCGGTTTGATACGATTGAAGTAAACCCAACTTTTGCTGGATTTTTTATTTTTATAATGTGATCCATACTCACATATCCACTTGTCAAAACATCTATACTCATGATTCACGCTCCTTAAAGTGTTCCATGATCCAACATGGTAAATAAAGTTTTCATATCAACAACATGACCTAAATATTTATCAATATCTTGAAGGTGAACTTCATTGACTACATCTGAGTTTGTTGCAACACACTCTCTTACAACATAAGGCTCATAATCAAGATAAAATGCATCTGTAACCGTTGCACGAATACAACAATTTGTTTTTGTTCCAACAATAATTACATTTTTTACTCCGTTTTCACGTAATACTAAATCCAAATCTGTTGCAAAAAAACCACTATACCTTCTTTTAGGAATTACATAATCCTTTTCTTCATCTACTGGAAGCATGGGATCGATCTCTATTCCAAAGGTTCCTTCTAAACAATTTGGCCTCATTGCGGCAGCTTTTGCATCGTATTTTCCTTTTCGATTTTTATGTTGCATAAATACAATTAACACATCTTTTTTTCTACATTCATCCAACACTTTTCGAATATTGGGAAGAATCTCTCTATTTTGTGGATAAAATACCAAACCATCAGGATCTGTAAAATCTCGAACCATATCCACAATAATCAATGCTGTCTTATTCATATTATTTCCTCTTAAATTCCCCGTACTTTGCGATTTCTATATTTCGTAATTGATACAAGTGTAAGTACCAAACTCATAACAACATATGGAATAATGTCAAACACTGCTGCTGCACCTCCGGCATACAAGCTTAAATTCACAGACAACGCTCTTGCAATTCCAAATATAATTGCATACATTGCGCATGAAAGTGGATCTCCTTGTCCACAATAGATTGCTGCAATTGCTATAAATCCTCTACCAGTAGTCATATTGTTTGTATAAATAGTCATTCTTTCCAACGCTAAATTAATCCCAGCTAATGCACAGAAAAACGAACCTAATAAAATTGCTAAGTAACGATACTTATTTGTATTTAAGCCTAAGCTCTTTGCAGAATCTTCATTTTCCCCTACTACTCTTACATAAATTCCAAATTTCGTCTTATACATCAAAAGCCAAATCAAAATAATAGAAACAAACGACACATATGTGATTACTGTATGTCCACTTAGTATACTTCCCAAAATCGGAATATCTTCAATTACGGGGATATGAATTTTGAAGTTCGCTGCATTCGTAAAACTTAATTTTATATTAGCTGATTTCATAAGTTGAAGTATAAAACCTGCTATTGCACTTACTGACATATTGATTGCCAATCCGATTATAATTACATTTCCTTTACATGTAACACCAAAAAACGAAAAGATGAGACCGATTACCAAGCATGCAATAATAGCGCATAAATATCCTAAGATGATATTTTCTGTTTTAAAACTAACAAATACAGATACAAAAGCTCCCGTTAACATCATTCCTTCTAATGCAATATTCAGAACATTTGCTTTGTAAGCAAAAATACCACCTAATACACACAATAAAATTGGAACAGCATGATAAATCGAATCATATATAATCCCATTTAAAAACTCCATTAAGCTACCTCCTTTCTTTTCCATTTTCCAATTCTTTCCTTGATTCCATAACGTTCATCTATAAATTGTACGGCAAGGAATAAAATAATAAGCCCTTGTAATACTGCAACAATTTCTTTTGGAACCGCTGTATACATATTGATACTGTCTGCTCCTGTCTTCAAAGCACTATAAAAAATTGCTGCAAAGAAAATGCCAATAGGATTATGCTTTCCTAACAGTGAAACTAACATTCCATCCCAACCTAGTCCTGTGGTTCCAGAAAAAGTCAACGTATATTTATATTTTTCACTCATCATATGACCAGCTCCCGCAAGTCCAGCAAGTGCACCACTAATACACATTAATATAATTATCTTTCTTCGAACTCGCATTCCAGTTGCTTCTGCAAAATTGGGATTTTTACCTATCGCATCAATTTCCATTCCTAAACGTGTTTTTTTAAATAAGAAAATCATAAGAATCAAAACAAATACCGCTATAATAAAGAAAGCGGTTATCTTTGAATTTGCAATGTTTAACCGTCTAAACATTGCTTTTTCTTTTATGGTTGTTGTACAAACATAACCAGATCCCTCTTCTCGAAATGGTCCCGATGATAAATATTCTAAAATCTTAATCATTGCGTAATTAAGCATAAGTGTTACAACCATTTCGTCGACACGAAAATATGCTTTTAACAACGCTGGTAAGAGTGCAAACAGTACTCCACACAACATCCCTACAAACATACAAATAATTTTTTCTTGAAAAGAACTTGATAAATTTAAGGTAGCTCCTACAATTCCTGAAAAAAAACCACCGAATAACAACTGTCCTTCTACACCCATATTAAAAATATTAGCTTTGAAAGTGACTGCAATCGCAAGCCCTGTCAACAGTAGTGGAGAAGCATAATGCAATGTATTTAATAAACCTTTTGTTGTAAACAACGAACGGCCTAACATAATTGCGTATACTTCAAATGGATTTTCACCAATTGCCGCAATGATAATGCCACCAATTAAAAATGCAAAAGCTACTGGAAGCAAAGTGTTTAAAATTTGAGGCAATAATTTTTTTCTTTTTGACTGTACCAATTTATTTCTCTCCTTTCGCATTTGCTCCGGCCATTAAAAGACCAATTTCTTCAGATGAAGTAACTCTAGGATCTACTTCTCCAATAATTCCACCTTTATACATCACTACCACACGATCTGACAAACTCATAATTTCAGACAATTCACTCGAAATAAGTAACACCGCTTTTCCCGCATTTCTCAAGGCCAGTAATTGCCTATGAATAAATTCAATGGAACCAATATCTACTCCTCTCGTTGGTTGGCATGCAATAATTAAATCTGGATTGTTTTCAAATTCTCTAGCAATAATAACTTTTTGTGCATTTCCACCTGAAAGTTGAGAAATTAATCCATATTTATCAGATACTCTTATGTCATATTTTTTTATAAATTCATCACATAAATGCTTCATTTTCTTGCTTTTTAACACACCTTTTTGACATACATCATGTGTGTCAAAATATCCAGCAATACAATTTTCGGGAATAGACATATCTTTACACAATCCTTGCGCATACCTATCTTCTGGAATAATACCAATCCCAAATTTTCGCAACTTATCTGGCCATGCATTTGTTATCTCTTTTCCGTTCAAAATTATCTTCCCTTTTGTTGTTGTCATGACACCCGTAAGTACTTTTATCAGTTCACTTTGTCCATTTCCTTCTACCCCTGCAATTCCAAGAACTTCACCTTTTCGAACATGTAAATTAATATTATGTAAAATTTCTTGATTTTGTTCATTTACCGTACATAAGTTTTCGATTCGATAAGCTTCTTCCTCTTGTGGCTTTGGACCCTCTTCATTTCGAACTGTAAGCACCACATCACGCCCCACCATCATTTGCGCTAACTCTGTTTCATTTGTATCTTTCGTTTTTACATTTCCGATTACTTGACCACTTTTAATGACTGTAACGCTATCACTTAAATACATGACCTCTCTTAACTTATGAGTAATTACAATAATGGTTTTTCCTTGGTTTCTAAGAGCCTTTAAATTTTCCATTAACTGATCAACTTCTTGTGGAGTCAAAACAGCCGTTGGTTCATCTAGAATTAATATATCCACATTTCTATATAACATTTTTAGAATTTCTACCTGCTGGCATAATCCAACTGAAATATTTTGAATTTTTTCCACCGGGTCAATTTGGAAATGATATTGATCAATTAATTTTTTTACTTTCTCAATTTCTTCTCGACGATTAATAAACCCTTTTTTCGTAATTTCACTTCCTAATAGTATGTTTTCATAAACACTTAAACTGGGAACTAATTTAAAGTGTTGATGAACCATCCCTATTCCATTTTTTATTGCATCGGTAGGTGAATTCATTATTAATTCTTTCCCATTTAGCAAAATCTTTCCACTTGTAGGTTTCAAAACACCATATAACATATTCATTAATGTGGATTTACCTGCCCCATTCTCCCCTACAATGCATTTAATTTCTTGTTTTTCCACTTGAATATTTATTTTATTATTTGCAATAAAGTCGCCAAATTTTTTTGTTAAATCCTGTGTTTCAATCAGAATACTCATACATGTTCTCCTTGATCTTTTGTAAATGAAAGGTGTCTAAAATTTTCAACATCTTATTTGTTTTTCTAGACACCTTCCTCTTCCACTATTCGGTTTTAATTGTCACATTCGGGCACGTGGATGGATCAAATTCTTCTCCATTTTGCTTATTTGTAATCTTAATTTCATCCTTGATAATCTTCGTTCTTGCCGTTTCCACTTTTTCAACAATCGTTGCCCAGCATTCTTGATCTTTGACATATTTACTGATTTCTGCCAAATCAGTAATTTCTGTTGCCCCTGATTTAAGGTCATATGTCTGAAGTCTATCTAATTCATTAATTTTTCCTTCTGCATAAGCTCTTGTAATACTCTCAACAGGAACTCCTGTAATTTTCATTACACTTGTTAGTACGTGCCCTGGTTGTTGTGCATCCAAATTTGCATCTGTCTGAATTGCAATCTTTCCTAATTCTTTCGCTTTAGCTGTAATACCATCACCTACAACTCCAGCATCTGCAAATACAATGTTTACTCCCTCATTGTAAAATGTTTCAGCCACTGTGCTTCCCAAGGCTGAATCTGTAAATCCTGCATCATATTTTGCAAAATAATTATATTTTACACCATATTCTTCTGCTGCCGCATTTGCTCCTTCAATAAATGCATAAGAATAAACTAGAATTCCATTTGAATTTGTTCCCCCAACAAATCCCAATCCTCTATATTTGTCTAATTCCGTTAATTTATAAGAATTATCAAACAATGCCTCTATATTTTCATTAACTTGCACAGATAAATATCCTGCTAGATATGCAGACTCATTTACATCAAACAAAACAGAAATTACATTGTCATGAATTACATTTCCATTTTCATCCTTATTCGGATCATCATTAAACACAACAAATGTTGTATCTGGATATTGTGCTGCAATAGGTTCTGCTCCTCCAACCCCTTTAATCAAGGCATCAAAATCATATTCTAGAGAAAATACTAAATTATATCCATCCCCTCCTAATGTTTCTAATGCTTCCGGAACTCCATTTACTGGTTCTATGATCTTATAATCGCAATTTATTTCTTTTGATAATTCTTCAATTTTTTTACAAGCAGATGCATTATAACCATTATCATTTTTTCCAGATCCAGAACATACAACCGCTACCTTAAAATCACTTTTCTTACCACCTGTGTCTTTGTCTGAACCACATCCTGTGAAACTTCCAATAACAACCACACATGCTACGAACAATGCAACCGCTCTTTTCCAATGTTTCTTCATGTCTTTCCTCCTAAATAACTTTTATGTTTATAATGATCACATCTCTAATTTTGTTTTGGGTAATAGCCTACAATCTTCTGACAATCTCAAAAAAGGAGCAAACGCAACTTCCCATGGATAACCATTTGGATCAAGAAAATATCCAGAATAGCCATCAAATCCTCCCCAATCTTTCCATTGAGGAAATTGTAGTACCTGTCCTCCTGCATTTTGTGCCATTTCAAATAATTCATTTACTTCTTGTTCACTTTTTCCATTAATTGCCAGTGTAAACCCACAATATGACTGGCGTTTTTCAACTTTAAGCTGTGCATCATTCCCTAAAAATTCATATGGAACCAAACCCAAAACGATGTTATCTGCTAACATATATGTACAAACTTTTGGATCTGATTCAGGAGAACATTCCCAGCCTAATGCCTCGTAAAATTTTATAGATGCTTCCAAGTCATCCACTCCCAGTGTAATAATCGAAATGCTTCTAGCTTTCATATTTCCTCCTTTCATTACCGTTATGTCGTTATGTCGTTATGACCAGTTGTTATCTTTATATTACACCTTATTTTCTTTTTGTCAAGCATAATGTATGCTTTTTTCAATATTTCGTACTATTTTTTAGTCAATTTATTAAATCTAATCAATTTCAAGTAGTCATGCTAATAAAATATTCACAAAAATATCGTATTCTTTTTATCTTTTTTGTCATTGATTATATTTCAGCAACAAAAAAGGACTGCACATCCTATGCAATCCTCAGCAATTTATTTAAAGATTATAGACACATTTTTAAAAACCATTTATATTGTAACTATCTTTGCACTCTTTCCTGAAAATGCCACACCATATTTCAAGATCTTCTCCACTCCCGCTCCCTTCAAATCGACATCATAGGAGCGCTCGTTTATTTGTTCCAATGCGTTCTCTGCCAGCTTTTCAAGCTGTGCTTCACTGCAATTCTTCCCTGCTTTTAGTTCCACTAAAATACCCGGCATTTTTTTATCTAACGGTATCATCTGAATATCAAACCGACCATTTCCTGCTTCTCGGTTAGAAATGATACGGTAACGGTTATCCAGCATAGCGCAAAGCCCCAACACTAGACCATGATAAAAGGTTTCATTAGCAGCATCGTGAAAACTAATGCTCTGCATCAAGAACTGCCCCAGTCGTTGCTGCAAAGCAGGAATATCCTGTAAATAAATGGCCTCTTGAACAGAAACCACAGAAGATGAAGAAAGGGCTACCTCCATCTGGGCTATAATTTCTTTGCTGTATACAAAGGTGATTTCCTTATTGGGCAGAGCCACTTCACACATATAGTCTCCGCCAAAAGGTTGGTCACATTTAACCGCTTTCAAGTACCCGGCCACCAGCAGGAAGCTGTAAATAGATGAAGGCTCCTTCTGAATCTGCGGATAAATGACATTCGTATCAATATGCGTCACAAAAGACTTTCCTTGCATCAGCTGTTCCAGCCTAACCATAGTTTCCGATGTTGCTTGGGATAGAATCTCCCGAATGATATCATTGCTTCCAGTGGACTGCCAAAATGCTTGAGGGATACAGTCATTATTGAAGTACCCCATTACAGACCAAGGGTTGAAAATATCTGTATCACCAAAACGATAGCCATCATACCAACTGCAAATCTCCTCGTATTTTTCAGGAACATCATAATATGTTGCCATCTCCTGCACTTCCTCTGGTGTGAAGCCAAAATATTCACTATACCGACGATCTAAAATTGAATTAATTTTCAAATTATTGAGACCACTAAAAATACTTTCCTTAGCAACACGTAGAATTCCGGTGAGGAACCCATAAGAAAGATGCCTATTATCCTTCAATCCGCCTGAAAATAAATTCCGCATGAACAAAACGACCTGATCATAGTAACCTTGCATATATCCCTGCTGAATTGGCGTATCGTACTCATCAATGATAATAATCGGAGCAATACCATAGTGCTCATCTAGCATACGGGACAGGTTCAGAAAAGACATAGAAATATCGCTTTCGTCAGCCTTTCCATTCAGAATATCCTTAAGATATTTCTTTTCAAAGGAACTTAGTCTATTACTTATCAAAAGCTCACTGTGTCGCTCAAATTCATTACGGAGGATCTTGGAAATTAGCTCATAGGTTTCTTCCCATGTTTCACACTTCACATCCTTGAAAGTCACAAAGATAACCGGATATTTTCCCTGATAGCTTCGATATTCAGATCCACAATTCCAAATCTTCTTTGTACGGAAATAGATAGAGGTATCTTCGTCTGTTTTCTCAAAGAATGTTCGCAACATATCCATATTCAACGTCTTTCCAAATCGACGAGGACGGGTAAAAAGGGAAACCTGCGGCCGTTCATCAATGAAGTCACGAATCAATAAGGTTTTATCCACATAATAATAGTCCATGGATGCCTTTCGATAATCAGAGATTCCAATAGGCAAAGGGAGTTTCTTCGAACTTCCGTTTCTCACTAAAGCAGGGCTTTTTCTCCGAAGATCACGGGGCTTTTCTGCATTTGCAGGGATTTCCCATTTGCTGCCATTTTTACAGGCCCCTTCGATTCGGCCTACTCTGCAAAGTTCATTTACACGACGCTCTGTAAGGTTCCACCGCGCAGCAGCTTCTTTAATTGTTATCATCTCTGCCATAAAATCCCTCCACTTCCTTTAATAACTTTAGTATATCCACTATTCAGAATAAAAGCAACGGCATTCTTCGTGAAGCAAATCGATTCGCGATGTATCGATTCATCAATCACAATTATAAAAAGGACTGCATATTTCATGCAATCCCATCCATTCTATTTCATAGATCGGAGTGACGTGATTCGAACACGCGACCTCTACGTCCCGAACGTAGCGCTCTACCAAGCTGAGCCACACTCCGATATA
>JARIEI010000030.1 GCA_029256845.1 Ruminococcus sp.
GCCCAGGACAACTTTGAGATGGGGCAGTTCCAGAAGCAAAATATTCAGATGTTGCAGGACAACTACTTGTTGCAAGTAACCCCGTTTTTGTACAAATTGTTTTTTTCTGAACAGATTCAGGCATTTCGAAATCTTTATATGGTAAAGTTTCATGTACCTGACTCATAATTTGTCTCCAAAGCCGTTGTACATAGAACTCATCACTTATAGTATTTAAAGGTTTATAAGAATCAAAACCACTCCACATAGTACAAGAATAATAAGGGGTAAATCCGCAGAACCAAAGGTCATTTCGTAAATCGGAAGTACCGGTTGTACCTGTTTTACCAGCAATGGCCATATTAGAAAAGTTGGCAGTTGTACCAGTACCAGTTGTTACAACGTCTTGCAGACAACTGGTAAGCAAAGCTGCTGTAGAATCTTTGATTACACGATGGGTTAGAGGGGTTGTGTTGTCAAGTAGCACATTTCCTTCGTGGTCAAGTACCTTTGTATAGAGCACTGGCTTAGTGTAAACTCCACCATTTGCAATCGTCGCATAAGCGGCAGATAATTCTAGATTGCTGACACCTCGCGTAATGCCACCTAGAGCAAGCGGTTGTTGTAAATCATCATTTCCACCATATTCAGATGCCTCTTCTCGACTAACAAGAGAAGTGAATCCGTAGTTTTTCAGCATATCAAATCCAGTATCTATTCCAATATCAGTCAATGTTTTTACAGCAACGACATTCATAGATTGTTCAATTGCATGACGAATGTTTGTAGTACCAACATATCTTCCATACCAGTTAGGAACATCGGATCCGTTCGCATACTTATAAGGCTCGTCCACGATTGGAGTTGCAAGTGTATAACCAGCGGAATCAAGAGCAGGAGAATATACTGCAAGTGGTTTGAAACATGAACCTGGTTGTCTATAAGAATCAACGGCACGGTTTAAAGAAAGATTCACTTTTTTATCGCCACGTCCTCCTACAATCGCTTTTACATATCCAGTATGCTGATCCATCAAAACCATAGAGATTTGAGGTTGTGGGGATAAATTCATATTTTCGAATACAGTATCCGTATCGGTGATTCCTAGGGTACTCTTATATTCGTCTACTGCAGCTTGTGCTTCTTCAGGACTAGAGAAATCCAGTGGATATTTTTCGCCATAAGTTTCCTGTAAGTAACTTTTCAACATTTCTTTACTATAGTTATCCGAAGTTCCATCGGCATGTGTAACTGTTAATGCGTATTCAAGTCCGTATTCTACATGCGCAGGATAGTTAGATGGATCTGCAAGAACAGTGTCACAGATATTTTGGATATTTCGATCTTGCGTTGCAACGATTGTCAATCCACCACTATAAACTAGATTGTATGCTTGTGTTTCAGAAAAATTCTTACGACTAATCAAATCATCAATTACATCTTGAAATAGTGCATCTACAAAATAAGAATTAACACTTTCTTCAGGTTCTGCATCGGCAGTTTCTTTGATTCGATCATACACAGCATCGGCCTTTGCTTCTTCATACTGCTTTTGGGAAATGTAATCTTGTTCTAACATCTTTTGTAATACATGTTCTCGACGCTTTGCATTTGCTTCTGGGTGTAAAATCGGATCAAATTGTGTTGGACTTTGTGTGATTCCGGCAATTACTGCACACTCAGACAACGTTAGTTCTGATACGTCTTTGCCAAAATATCTTTTGGATGCTGTTTGGATTCCAAGACACCCTTGTCCTAAGTTGATGGTGTTCATATAAGCTTCAAGAATTTCTTTTTTACTCATTTGTTTTTCGACTTGTATAGCGAGATATTGTTCTTGAAGTTTTCGCTGTAACCGATCAGAAAATGTTTTTTCTTCTGTAAAATTTGGAAAAACATTGTTTTTGATTAGCTGTTGAGTTAGCGTACTTGCACCTTCGGATAGGTGTCCGGATAAAATTCCCTTTACTCCTGCTCGTAAAATTCCCATGATGTCAATTCCATTATGATCATAGAAACGTTCATCTTCTATAGCTACAAATGCGTGAGCAAGATCTTTTGGAATTTCATCATATGTCTTATAGATTCGATTCGATCCTTTTTGGAAGAAAGAATCAATCGTATTACCTTCTTCGTCAACAACGAAAGTGGTAGTGCCAGAAGGCTTGACATCGGATTCTTTAATAACTGGAGTTTTATCGATTGTTTTTTTAATAAAAATGCCAGCACCGACTACTCCTATAATTCCTATACTTAAAACAAAAATAAGAAAAAGTTTAAAGAATGTGACGCCCACCTTTTTTTTCTTTCTTTTTTTCTTAGAAGAAATTTCTTTTCTTCTTGCCTTAATATTTTTCTCTCCATAATTCATGAATAATGTCCTCCTTTATTCATACACCTCATTATAACAAATTTATAATTTGAAATAAAGTCAAATCCTTAAAAGTTCATATTTCTTCAAAAAATAATTAAGAAATACTTGAGAATTAAGGTGTTCTTGTTATATGCTATACATATTATATTAGGTTGAGGTATAAATGATGGATA
Source organism: Ruminococcus sp. (assembly GCA_029256845.1). Classification (GTDB taxonomy): domain Bacteria; phylum Bacillota; class Clostridia; order Lachnospirales; family Lachnospiraceae; genus JAHHTM01. Next base: position 2,527 of record JARIEI010000030.1, read on the forward strand.
ATTATAATACGGTATATAGTGGTGGAAGTGGGGAATTTATTGAAAAAAAATCCAGATTTATAGGAGAAGTATTTCCTGTAGAAACAGAAGAAGAAGCTATACAGTACATAGAAGAAGTAAAAAAACGTTATTGGGACGCACGACACCATTGCTTTGCCTATGTAATAAATGGAAATCAAATTACAGAACGTTTCAGTGATGATGGGGAACCTAGTGGGACTGCTGGAAAACCTATATTAGATGTTATCAAAGGAGATCGGCTAAAAAATGTTTTAATAGTCGTAACGCGCTATTTTGGCGGGACACTTCTTGGTACTGGAGGGTTGGTTCGTGCGTACACGACTGCTGCAAGAGAAGGAATAAATCATAGTACTATTATATCCAAGATGCTAGGAGTTAAACTGAAAATAGGAACGGATTATACAGGATTAGGTAAACTTCAGTATCTTTTTGCACAAAAATCTATCCCTATTCTTGAAACAATCTATGCGGAAGATGTTTTTATAACGATTATTGTTCCGATTACAGAAGAAAGAATAATTGTGCAAGAAATCACAGAAAGTACAAATGCAAAAAGCACAATAGAGAAAGTAGAAGAGTGTTGGTTTGCATGTGTTGGAAATGAAATTAAGCTCTTTGAAATATAAACTCATTATACCAAAAATCGCTCAAGTCTCATGACTTGAGCGATTTTTTAATACCCTTTTTAACATACTGTTTAATTAAATTCTGGTTCAATCAGTCCAAAAGAACCATCTTTACGTTTGTATACAACATTGACTTCATCTGTCTCAGCATTGCAAAATACGAAGAATGAATGACCAATCAAATCCATTTGGATACAAGCATCTTCTGGATACATTGGCTTAATGCCAAAGCGTTTCGTTTTTACAATGTTAATTTCATCATCGTGTACATCAGAATCCAAATCTTCTTCTAAAAATTCCTTTTTAAAACTGGTGCTTCCTTCAGAAGAAGCGATAGGATGTCCTTGACTTTTTGCCACAAGTTTATTTTTGTATTTCCGAAGTTGACGTTCGATGACTTCTTCTACAAGATCAATAGAAACGTACATATCTGTACTTGTCTGTTCTGAACGGATAATCCCACCTTTTACAGGAATCGTAACTTCGATTTTTTGTCGATCCTTCTCAACACTGAGAGTGACGTGAATTTCTGTTTCAGGAGTGAAATACCTTTCGAGTTTACCTAGCTTTTGTTCGATAGTGTCCTTCAAGCCTGCTGTTACATTGATGTTTTTTCCACTAATAATAAAATTCATACAATCAACTCCTTTGTTCGTCTTTTGTGAATTTATTATAACACATACCTCTGAAAAAGTATATAAAAAAATGAAATATAAAATAAATTCTGAAAACAAGAATTGGTTACACAAAAAAACAGACCTTTATAATACATAATATAAAGATCTGTTTTTTATTAGCGATTTACAAATTTATCATATGACTTTTGATCGTAAATGTAATCTAATTCTCCAATCCATTCTGTAACTGGAGTTTCACCACAAAAACCACTTTTAAAGGCAAAAAGTCCATCGGAATTATCTAGTGTAAACACGCCACCAAAATCATAGAAATGTTTTTTTAATTCGATAGCCCATTTGATCATAGACCATTGCATATCATAATTGGGCATTTTGTTGCGCATTTCATTGGAACTAGCGCCATATAAATACCACATTTTATCATTGTATGGAAAAGCAATAGCGGCGGATAAAGGTGTGTTTTCAAATTCAGAAATATAAATTCGAATTTCTGGGTAGGCTTCAATCATTCGCTCAAAATATTCTTTCGGACGATATGTAATCCCTTGACGTTCAGCCATGATTTTTGTAAGTGCATGGAAAATATCAATATCTGCCTGTGAACGTCCCCATCTTGTTTGGATTCCTTTTCTTTTAGCCAAACGAATATTGTATCTGGTTTTACTATGGAAAGAAGAAAGAATTTTTTCTTCGTCCCCTGAAGAGATATCCATAATCATATTGTAATGAGGCTGTGTAAAAGAGTGAATATTTGTTTGGCGATCACGGAAGGTAAAGCCTTTTTGTCTATATTGATCGATTAAGGATTGGTCGTAATAAACTTCTGGGTCTATGCGGAGTACGAAGGCATTGTTTTTTTGAGCAACAGGCAATGTTTCGTCAATAAGTTTCGAAACAGTGTCTATATCGTAAAAATCGCAAACGGGTCCTCTGTTTGCGTACATCAAACTTTTTCCATCCACAGCCTTTATTGATAGAATAGAAAGAGCAGCAGTAATTTCTTTTGTTATAGGATCTTCCAAATATACATAATCGCTGTCCCATGTGTTTTTTACTTTTTCCCAACGCATATCTTGAGATAGTTTGCTATAAGGACTATTTAGAATAAAATCTTGGTATTTTTTTACCATTGCCTGATTATTTTTGTCTAATACTGGCATTAGAATATCCCTCCTTTTAAAATATATATTATCACTGAATGGAACGAATTACTTCAATTCGAGTGATTTTTCCGTGTTTCATTTTGGCAATACGTAGGCCAATGTTTTGGATATATAAACAAGCATCACTTCCGATTTCCATCTCTTGTTCTTCCATTTTGCGCAATAAAAGCTCGTATAATGACTCATCATTTTTATAAGGTATGTTTGCATGAAGGATTCGATTTACAGTTCGTACCTTTTGTGATGCGCGAAAAACCATTCGTTCAGATTCATCAAAGGCTACGAAAAGGAATTTTCTTGTTGCAAAAAGTATGGCAATCGATATTACTCCGATCAATGTATGGAGTGGAACAGAATGCCCGATGATAATTTGACGAGCAATTGCAAAAAGCAATACTTCAAATACAGTCATTGGAGTGTGAAGATAAAGCATACGAATCATTTCCACTCCAATGATCAGATTTAGGCAGACTGTAAGAAGATCATCATAATTGGGATATTTTCCGATGTCCGTTAAGTTTCCAAATGACAAGATCAATTGAATTGTCATAATAATAATGCCGCCGGCTAATAAAACAGCAATGATTAGTTCAAGTGCATTTGTTAGGCTTCGTAAAAAGGCATCTGCATATTTCTTCATAAAATAATGTCTCCTAAAAGTCTTTTATTTATTAAAATTATTTGTTGTTGTTACTTCTTTTACGCATTCTCTGATCAAGAATTTTCTTTCGAATGCGAAGATTTTTTGGTGTAACTTCAAGAAGTTCATCAGTGTCGATAAAATCCAATGCTTCTTCTAGACTAAGTACACGAGGCGGGGTTAAACGCAATGCTTCATCTGCGCTAGAAGAACGAGTATTGGTAAGATGTTTTGTCTTACATACATTTACTTCAATATCGTCAGTTTTTGCATTTTGTCCAATTACCATGCCGCTGTATACTTTTTCACCAGCACCAATAAATAATGTTCCACGCTCTTGAGCACTATAAAGCCCATAAGTTACAGATTCACCGGTTTCAAATGCGATTAAAGATCCTTGTTTTCTATACTGAATGTCTCCTTTATATGGAGCATATCCATCGAAACTTGTATTTAAAATACCATTTCCTTTGGTGTCTGTTAAGAAATCACCACGATATCCGATAAGACCACGAGATGGGATTGAAAACTCTAGTCTTGTATAGCCACCATTAGAAGTGCTCATATTACGGAGCTCTCCTTTTCTCTGGCTGAGCTTTTCAATGACAACACCAGTACATTCTTCAGGAACATCCACATATGCCAGTTCCATAGGTTCCAATTTTTTTCCGTTTTCATCAGTTTTATAAAGAACTTCTGCTTTACTTACAGCAAATTCATACCCTTCACGTCTCATATTTTCTACAAGAACAGAAAGATGAAGTTCTCCACGACCTGAAACTTTAAAACTGTCTGTATTTTCAGTTTCTTCCACACGGAGACTAACGTCTGTGTTTAGTTCACGGAAGAGTCTTTCACGTAAATGACGAGAAGTTACAAATTTACCTTCCTGTCCAGCAAACGGACTGTCATTTACATTAAACTGCATAGAAATCGTTGGCTCAGAAATCTTTTGGAAAGGAATTGGATCTGGAGCGTCAGGAGAACATAAGGTATCTCCAATTGAAAGATCTGCGATACCAGAGATAGCAACAATAGCTCCCACAGAAGCTTGTTTTACTTCGACTTTATTTAATCCATCAAATTCATATAATTTGCTAATCTTAACTTTTTGCTTTCTAGATGGGTCATGATGATTTACAACGACCATATCCTGGTTTACACTGATGGTTCCATTATCTACTTTACCAACTCCGATACGTCCAACATACTCATTATAATCAATGGTACTAATTAGAACTTGCGTAGGAGCTTCAGGATCTCCTTCAGGAGCAGGAATATAATCAATGATTGTTTCAAACAATGGCTGCATATCTTTTTCATCATCTGTAAGATCAAGAACTGCAATTCCTGCTTTTGCAGATGCGTAAACAAATGGACAGTCGAGTTGTTCGTCAGAAGCATCAAGATCCATGAATAATTCAAGTACTTCGTCAATTACTTCATCAGGTCTAGCCTCAGGTCTATCAATTTTATTGATACAAACAATAACCGGAAGGTTAAGCTCTAGTGCTTTTTTAAGAACAAATTTTGTTTGAGGCATGGCACCTTCAAAAGCATCAACAACTAGAACAACACCATTTACCATCTTAAGTACACGTTCTACTTCACCACCAAAGTCTGCATGTCCTGGTGTATCGATGATATTAATTTTTGTATTTTTATAATACACAGCTGTATTTTTTGATAATATTGTAATTCCGCGTTCTCTTTCGATATCATTAGAATCCATTACACGTTCTGCAACTTCTTGATTTTCACGGAACACACCACTTTGTTTTAATAGTTCATCTACTAGGGTTGTTTTGCCATGATCGACATGGGCAATAATAGCGATATTTCTAACATCTTCACGTTTTGTTTTCATGATAATAACACTCTTTCTTCTATGATAATGTGATTGTAACTTATTTATCTTATCACAAAATAATAGATAAGAAAAGAAAATTCTTGAAACATATTTTGTCGAACGATTTTATAAGAAGCCTGGTCTAATAGCTGAAGCGACCTCATAAACTTAGTAGTGACTTAAAAATACCGCAAAGAGGAAGGGAGAAAAAAGAATAATGTCAGATAAGGTAATTGAAAACAATCAGGTAACGATCACAGGAAAAGTGGCTTCAGAATTTACATATAGCCATGAAGTGTTCGGAGAAGGATTTTACATGGTGGATGTACTTGTAAAAAGATTGAGTAATTCAGATGATCGAATTCCACTTATGATTTCCGAACGGTTAATTGATGTGACACAAGATTATACAGGAGAATACATCTGTGTATCTGGACAGTTTCGTTCCTACAACCGTCATGAAGAGCAGAAAAATAGGCTTGTATTATCCGTGTTTGTAAGAGAAGCGGAATTTGTGGATGAACAGGTTGATGCAGTAAAAACAAATTATATTTTTTTGGAAGGGTATATTTGTAAAAAACCAGTATACAGAAAAACACCACTCGGAAGAGAAATTGCGGATCTTTTACTTGCTGTTAATCGTCCATATGGAAAATCAGATTATATTCCGTGTATTTGTTGGGGACGTAATGCAAGATATGCCTCTGGATTTGAGGTTGGCGAACATGTACAAGTGCTTGGAAGAATTCAAAGTAGAGAATATGTAAAAAAATTATCAGAAACAGAAACACAAACACGAACAGCCTACGAAGTTTCTGTTAGTAAGCTAGAATGCTTAGAGGAATGAAATAGAAATGGTTTTGATTGTGAGTTGCATTGACAATGGTGGTAGAAAATGGTAGACTTTGATGTAAAAAATGAGCAGAATCAGGGGGATGATTTGATATGTCAATTTTCAAAGGAGCCGGTGTTGCAATTGTTACTCCATTTCACGCAGATGGAAGTATAAATTATGATAAATTAGATGAGTTGATTGAGTATCACTGTGAACAAGGAACAGACAGTATTGTAATTTGCGGAACAACAGGAGAAGCTTCGACGTTGACAGAAGAGGAACATATGGATTGTGTTCGATTTACGGCACAACGAGTGAAAAATCGTATTCCAGTGATAGCTGGTACAGGATCAAACTGCACACGTACGGCAACTGCAATGTCTGTAGAGGCTGCTGAGGCAGGTGCAGATGGACTTTTAGTGGTAACTCCGTATTACAATAAAGCGACACAAAATGGTTTGTATTGTCACTTTAGAGCCATTGCAGAAGCTGTAAAAGTTCCGATTATTTTGTATAGTGTAAAAAGTAGAACAGGGATGAATGTTGATCCGACCACTGCGGCAGCACTTTTTCGCGATGTGGAGAATATTGTTGGAATCAAAGAAGCGTCAGGTGATATTTCACAAGTGGCAAAAATTATGAGTCTAACCGATGGAAAAATAGATTTATATTCAGGAAATGATGATCAGATTGTACCAGTTCTTTCTCTTGGAGGAAAAGGAGTGATTTCTGTTCTTGCCAATGTAGCACCAAAGCAAGCACACGAAATATGTGCAAAATTTTTTGAAGGATCTGTTGCAGAAAGTTGTGCATTACAGTTAAAGGCACTTCCACTTATTGAACAATTATTTAGTGAGGTGAATCCAATTCCTGTGAAAAAAGCATTAAATCTCATGGGGATGGAAGTTGGTGGACTTCGAATGCCACTTACAGAACTTACGGAAGCAAATACAGAGAAACTTGCAAAAGCAATGACTGATTTCGGAATCACATTATCAGCAAAATAGGTAATATAGGATTGTTAAAGGGATATCATACATTGAGGTAAGCACTCAAATGTGGTATCCTTTTTTGCATAGAGTAAAGATCTTACAGTCTAAGAATGGATGAAAAATAGAAGCAGGAGGAAATGATATGATAAAGGTATTAATGCATGGATGCAATGGGAAAATGGGGCGAATGGTAACGGCCTTGATAGAACAAGACAAAGAGATGGAAATTGTGGCTGGAATTGATTCTTATATGGACACAACAAATTCCTACCCTGTATTTCAAGAGATAGAAGCATGTACAATTTCGGCGGATGTAGTGATTGATTTTTCCAATGCAAAGGCAGTGGATGCACTTCTTGCGTATTGTGTAACAAGGAATCTGCCAGTGGTTCTTTGTACAACAGGACTTTCTAAGGAGCAATTAGAAAAAGTTACTGAAGTGTCAAAAAAGATAGCAGTATTAAAATCGGCAAATATGTCACTTGGAATCAATCTTCTTATGAAGTTATTGAAAGATGCATCCAAGGTATTAGCCCCTTCTGGATATGATGTGGAAATTATTGAAAAGCATCACAATCAAAAGTTGGATGCACCAAGTGGGACAGCGCTTGCACTTGCTGATTGTGTAAACGAATCCTTAGAAGAAGCATATACATATGTTTATGATCGTAGTCAAAAAAGAGAAAAAAGAGGGAAGAAAGAAATCGGGATTTCAGCAGTAAGAGGGGGCACAATTGTCGGAGAGCACGAGGTGATTTTTGCTGGATTAGATGAAGTGATTGAGTTGAAACATACGGCATATTCTCGCAGTGTTTTTGGAAAAGGAGCGATGGAAGCTGCAAGATTTTTGGTAGGAAAAGAAGCCAGGATGTATGATATGAGTGATGTGATAGGACTTTAAGTGTCATATTACATCAGAATGGAGGAATTATGAAAGATCTTGAAACAAGGTATTTAGAACGACTGTCAGAACTATATCCGACAATAGCAAAAGCTTCAACAGAAATTATCAATCTTCAGGCAATTTTAAATCTTCCCAAAGGTACGGAACATTTTTTGACTGATATCCATGGTGAATACGAAGCGTTTTCTCATGTGTTAAAAAATGGATCAGGAGCCGTTAAAAGAAAAATAGATGACGTGTTTGGAAATACCTTAAGTGCAAAAGATAAACAGTCACTTGCAACACTAATTTATTATCCGAAAGAGAAGATTCGTCATGTAAAAAAATATGAAAGCAATATGGAAGATTGGTATAAAATCAATCTATATCGTTTGGTAGAAGTGGCGAAACGAGCGGCAAGCAAATATACGCGGTCCAAAGTAAGAAAATCATTGCCAAAAGATTTTGCATATGTAATAGAAGAATTGATTACAGAAAAAGCAGAATTAAATGATAAGGAGGCATACTACAGTGAAATTATATCCACGATAATAAAGATTGGACGTGCAGAGCAATTTATTCAGGCGATTTCGAAACTAATCCAAAGGCTTGTAGTTGATCATTTACATATTATAGGAGATATTTATGACAGAGGCCCTGGACCACATATTATCATGGATAAATTAATGAAGTATCACTCTGTCGATATTCAGTGGGGAAATCATGACGTGGTTTGGATGGGGGCAGCAGCAGGACAAAGAGGATGCATTGCCAATGTAATCCGTATATGTGCACGATATGGTAACCTTGATATTCTTGAAGAGGGATATGGTATTAATTTACTTCCATTAGCTACGTTTGCTCTTGGGGTTTATGGAAAAGATCCTTGCAAATGCTTTGCATTAAAAGGGGGAGATCATCAAAGCCAAGCTGAAATGGATATGGATGTCTGGATGCATAAAGCTATCTCAATTATTCAGTTTAAAATAGAAGGACAGATAATTCAAAGACACAAAGAGTTTGGAATGGATGATCGTGCGTTATTGCATCGAATTAATTATGAAAAAGGAACGATTTGTCTAGAGGGAAAAGAGTATACACTGCTAGATACACATTTTCCAACAATAGATCCAAGTGATCCATACGCACTTACAGATGACGAAGAAGAGGTTATGGAACGATTAGAGCGTGCATTTGCAGGATGTGAAAAATTGCAAGAGCATATGCGATTTCTTCTGGCAAAAGGAGGGCTTTACAAGGTATATAACAACAACCTTTTATATCACGGGTGTGTCCCGTTAAATGAGGATGGAAGTCTAAAAGAAGTAGAAATATTTGGACATAAATTTAAGGGACGTTCCTTATATGACGCATTGGATCGATATTTGAGAAAAGGTTTTTTTGCACTAGATGAACAGGAAAGAGAAAATGGAAAAGATATCATGTGGTATATTTGGCAACATCCATGTTCTCCACTTTTCGGGAAAGATAAAATGGCTACGTTTGAAAGGTATTTTCTTGCAGAAAAGGAAACACATGTGGAAAAGAAAAATCCATACTATCGATTTTTGGAAGATGAAACTGTCGTAGACAATATTATGAAAGAGTTTGGGTTGAATATAAGGGATGCGCGTATTGTAAATGGTCATGTCCCTGTGAAGCGTAAAAACGGAGAAAGTCCAGTAAAATGTAATGGAAAAGTTTTGGTTATAGACGGTGGATTTTCAAAAGCTTATCAAAAAGAAACAGGAATTGCTGGATATACATTGATTTACAATTCTCATGGTCTACTTCTAGTAGCCCATGAGCCGTTTGAGTCTACGGAAGCAGCAATAATGAAAGAAAGTGATATTCATTCAGATTATATGGTTGTAAAAAGAAATTTGGATCGTTGTCTCGTTGGAGATACGGATGATGGTAAGAAAATAAAAGAAAAGATAGAAGACTTAAAACTGCTGCTTGCAGCATATCGAAGTGGTGAAATTATTGAGAAGATATAAGTTGACCAAGAAGAATCCAAAGTGGAAAGGGAACAATAGAATATGAATTGTATAGAAGAGTTAAAAAAAATAGGAATTAAGATTCCAGAGCATATTGAATTGACAGAACCAATGAAAATTTATTTTGAAGAGGTGTGCAAGATTCCAACTTTGAGTAAAGCAGAAGAACGTGCCTTACTAAAAGCAAGTGCAGACGGAAATGAAGAGGCGCGCATACATCTGCAAGAGCAAGGTCTTCGACAGGTAATTTCTATGGCAGGGTTGTACGCAGGATGTGGAGTACCATTTATGGATCTTATTCAGGAAGGAAATCTTGGACTTATGGAAGCGGTTATGCAGTATGATCATACAGTGGAAAGTAGTTTTCATGAATATGCATCTACCTATATTTGGCAAGCTATGACAGAAGCGGTTCAAGAGTTAACTGAAGAAATAAAAGTGCCGGCTTATGTAGCAGAAATGATGCAGAAGATCAAAGATGCAAAAGATGAATTAAGACACGAGGCAATAGAAAATCCTACTGCAGCAGATATTGCAAAAAAAATAAAAAATAAATCGGTAGAAGAGATTGCGGAGCTTTTACAAATCATGGAAGATCCATCGATGTTAGAACAAAAAGAAAAGGAAAGTGAAGAAAAACAGACAAATGATGAAAAGCAAATAAATGCAGCAGATGCAGCAATAGAATCGTTGATCCGACAAGAGGAAATCAATGAATTATTAAGTGTACTAACAGAAACAGAACAACAAGTGATTAAATTACGTTTTGGTATTTCTAAAGACAAACCATATTCTCCAGAACAAATTGGAAAAGAATTACATCTTTCATTGGGCGAGGTTGAAAAAATAGAGAAAAAAGCAATGGAGCAGTTACGAAAAGGTGCACAATAGTCGGAAAACTTATGATAAAAGAAATAGGTGAGAACTCGAGCAGTAATTTGTTGAATTTGCAGCAAGATAGTGTTAAAATGGTGCCTATAGTAAATTTAGACAAGGAGTTAATTACAGATTATGGGTTTGTTTAGTAAAGTCTTTGGAACACATAGTGAAAATGAATTAAAGCGTATTTACCCGATTGTAGATCGAATTGAGGCACTAGAGCCCGAGATTCAAGCTTTATCGGATGTAGAGTTGAAAGATAAAACAAGAGAATTTAAACAACGTCTTGAAGAAGGTGAGACAACAGATGATCTTTTGCCAGAAGCTTTTGCAGTCGTAAGAGAAGCAGCAAAAAGAGTTTTAGGAATGCGCCATTACAAAGTACAGTTGATTGGAGGAATTATTCTCCATCAAGGTCGTATTTCCGAAATGAAGACAGGTGAAGGAAAAACACTGGTATCTACTTTGCCAGCTTACTTGAACGCATTGGAAGGAAAAGGCGTTCACATTGTAACGGTTAACGATTACCTTGCAAAGCGTGATGCAGAGTGGATGGGACAGGTACATCAGTTCCTTGGACTTACCGTTGGTGTTGTATTGAATTCAATGGAAAATGATGAGCGTCGTGAGGCTTACAATTGTGACATCACATATGTCACTAACAATGAACTTGGATTTGATTATCTCCGTGATAATATGGTGATCTATAAAGAACAGCTAGTGCAAAGAGGGTTACATTATGCAATCATTGATGAGGTTGACTCTGTTCTGATAGACGAAGCTAGAACGCCTCTTATTATTTCAGGACAAAGTGGAAAATCTACCAAGCTATATGAAGCATGCGATATTTTAGCACGCCAGTTAAAACGCGGAGAAGCTAGTGGCGAGTTTACAAAAATGAATGCTATCATGGGGGAAGATATCGAAGAGACTGGAGACTTTATTGTTAACGAGAAAGAAAAAAATATCAATCTTACAGAAGAAGGTGTAAAAAAAGTTGAACAGTTTTTCCATATTGAGAATTTAGCAGATCCAGATAATTTGGAAATTCAGCATAATATTATTCTTGCGCTTCGTGCACATAATCTGATGTTCCGTGATCAAGATTATGTAGTTACACAAGATGGCGAAGTAATGATCGTTGATGAATTTACTGGACGTATCATGCCGGGACGACGTTATTCAGATGGACTTCACCAAGCTATAGAAGCGAAAGAACATGTAAAGGTGAAACGAGAAAGCAAGACACTTGCAACCATTACATTCCAGAATCTTTTCAATAAATATGATAAAAAAAGCGGTATGACCGGTACAGCTCTTACGGAAGAAAAAGAATTCCGTGATATTTATGGCATGGATGTAATTGAGATTCCAACAAACAAGCCCGTACAAAGAAAAGATTTGGATGACGCTGTTTACAAGACAGAAAAAGAAAAATTTAAAGCGGTCGTAGAAGAGGTGAAACGAGCACATGCAACAGGACAACCAGTCCTAGTTGGTACGATTACCATTGAAATCTCAGAACTTCTTAGTAAAATGCTCAAAAAAGAAGGAATTCAGCACAAAGTATTGAATGCAAAATTTCATGAACTTGAGGCGGAGATTGTAGCGGAGGCAGGTGTTCATGGCGCCGTGACGATTGCTACCAACATGGCAGGTCGTGGTACAGATATTAAGTTAGACGATGCAGCAAAAGCAGCAGGTGGATTGAAGATTATTGGTACAGAACGTCATGAGTCTAGACGTATTGATAATCAGTTACGCGGTCGTTCAGGACGTCAGGGAGATCCAGGAGAATCAAGATTTTATATTTCTCTAGAAGATGATCTTTTAAGATTGTTTGGTTCTGATAAGATGATGACAGTTTTTAATACTCTTGGAATAGAAGAGGGAGAACAAATCGAACACAAGATGCTTTCGAATGCTATCGAAAAAGCTCAAAAGAAGATAGAAAGTAATAACTTTGGAATTCGTAAGAATTTATTAGAATATGATCAAGTTATGAACGAGCAAAGGGAAATCGTGTATGGAGAAAGACGCCGGGTTCTCGATGGAGAAAGTATGCGCGATACTATTTATAGTATGATTACAGAATACGCAGAAGATACTGTTGATCGATACATTTCCACAGAAGTTGATGCACAAGAGTGGGATTTAAATGAATTTGAAAGAAGATTACATTTTACGATTCCTCAACTTGAACTTCCATCAGATGAAGAGATCAGAAAGATGGAAGCAAATGAAGTAAAGCATCTGATCAAAGAAAGAGCTGTTAAAGCATACGAAGAAAAAGAAGCTGAATTCCCTGAAAAAGAGCAAATAAGAGAAGTGGAAAGAGTGGTACTTCTTAAGATCATAGATGGTAGATGGATGGATCATATCGATGATATGGATCAGTTACGTCAGGGAATTGGTCTTCAAGCTTATGGACAAAGAGATCCTCTTGTGGAATATAAGATGATGGGATATGATATGTTCGGAGAGATGACGAAATCAATTGCAGAAACAACCATTCGTACATTGTTCCATATCGAAGTAGAGCAAAAGGTGGAGAGAGAAGAAGTTGCGAAAGTAACTGGAACGAATAAAGACGATTCTGCTAGTCATGCTCCACAAAAAAGAGTGGAAAAGAAAGTTTATCCAAATGATCCATGCCCATGTGGAAGTGGAAAGAAGTATAAACAATGCTGCGGCAGAAACAAATAAGACAAATTGCTATGAGAATCTGTTGTTGCAGATTCTCATATATTTTGGTAAGCTAATAAAAATCATAAAAATAGAAAGAGGTGAATAAAGTGGTTTTAATCGATGAATTAAAAATGAGACTTGGTGCTTATGAAGAACCACTGAAAGATTTGAGGGATTCACTTTGACATAGCGTCAAAGAAAGAACAGATAGAGGAACTAGAACGAAGGATTGAAGAACCAGGTTTTTGGGATGATCCAGAAGCATCAAAACATACAATGAAGCACCTAAAAGGACTTCAAGATGCAGTAAAAGAGATGGAAGAGTTATTTCGTTCGTATGAAGATCTTGGTCTTTTGATTGAAATGAGTGAAGAAGATGCAGACGATGAAACTATACAAGGAATAGAAGAAGAACTTTCAGATTTTGAAGAAAAATTTGAGGAACTTCGTATTCAGACATTGCTTATAGGGGAATATGATAATTGTAATGCGATCGTTACACTGCATGCTGGAGCAGGTGGAACAGAAGCTTGCGATTGGACAGGTATGCTTTACAGAATGTATAGCCGTTGGGCAGAAAAGCGTGGATTTTCAGTAGAAGTCCTTGATTATTTAGATGGTGATGTTGCAGGAGTAAAAGGAGTGACATTTGAAGTATCTGGAGAGAATGTATATGGGTATCTTCGATCCGAAAAAGGAGTGCATCGTTTGGTGCGAATTTCCCCATTTAATGCAGCAGGAAAAAGACAGACCTCCTTTTCCTCTTGCGATGTAATTCCGGATATTGAGGAAGATCTCGATATTGAAATTGATGAAGATGATTTAAGAATTGATACGTACCGATCTAGTGGAGCAGGTGGACAGCATATTAATAAGACTTCTTCGGCAATTCGAATTACGCATCTTCCAACAGGGATTGTGGTACAGTGCCAAAATGAGCGTTCGCAACATATGAACAAAGATAAAGCAATGCAGATGTTGAAAGCAAAGTTGTATCTAATGAAGCAGCAAGAGCAGGCAGAAAAAGTATCCGGTATTCGTGGAGAAGTAAAAGATATTAACTTTGGAAGTCAGATCAGATCTTATGTCATGCAGCCATACACGATGGTAAAAGATCATCGCACAAATACAGAGATTAGTAATGTAGGTGCTGTAATGGATGGAAATATTGATCCGTTTATCAATGCATATTTGATGCAGCAGCAATAGATTCTTCAGAGAAAGTCAGGAGGAAAATATGGCAAATATAGCAATAATGGGATATGGCACAGTTGGTTCAGGGGTTGTGGATGTACTTCGTATCAATCAGGCCTTAATTAACCAAAGAGCAGAAGAAGAGATAAACATAAAATATGTTCTTGATCTAAGAGAATTTCCAGGAGACCCGGTAGAGCAGGTTCTTATCCATGATTTCGAACAGATTGTAAACGATCCAGAAGTAGAAATTGTAGTAGAAGTTATGGGAGGAATTGAACCCGCGTATACCTTTGTTAAACGATGCCTTTTGGCAGGGAAAAGCGCAGTGACATCAAACAAAGCGCTTGTTGCTAGTCATGGAACAGAACTTTTATCTATAGCAAAAGAACAAAAGGTCAATTTTTTATTTGAGGCCAGTGTTGGTGGTGGAATTCCGATTATTCGTAATTTAAAGGAATGCCTTACGGCAGATAGAATTGAGGAAGTTACTGGCATTTTAAATGGTACTACAAACTATATGATGACAAAAATGTTCTATGATGGAGCAGATTATGAAGAGGTTTTAAAAGAAGCGCAAGACAAGGGGTATGCAGAATCAAATCCAGAAGCAGATGTAGAAGGACAAGATGCCTGTAGGAAAATCGCAATTCTTTCTTCGATTATTACTGGGAAGGAAGTTGATTTTGAAGAAATTCATACAGAAGGTATTACAAAGATCACGAAAGAGGACATGATGTATGCAAAAGAAATGAGAATGACAATCAAACTTCTTGCCTCTGCAAAAAGACAAAATGATCAAGTTTGTGCGATGGTATCTCCAGTATTGCTGGGACAAGAACATCCATTATACAGTGTGAATGATGTCTTTAATGCAATATTTGTCCGTGGAAATGTTCTTGGGGATGCAATGTTTTATGGAAGTGGTGCAGGGAAACTTCCTACAGCAAGCGCAGTTATGGTGGATGTGATTGAAGCGGTTAAGCATAAATCAGAAAATATCATGGCAGTGTGGACGGAAGAACAAGCACAGTTAATTCCACGATCAGATACAACAAAAAGATATTTTGTTAGGATAAAAGGAAAGCAAGAAGAGCTTCAAGAACGTCTTATCCGAGAATTTGGCAAGATTACCTTTGTTACAGTGCAAAGTCTTACAGAGGAATGTGGATTTATAACGGAAGAATTAAGTGAAATAATGTTTGAAAGAAAAGCAACAAAGTTTCCAGAAATAATACACATGATTCGTGTGGAAGGATAGAAGATTATGAAATATATTGTGGTTTTATGTGATGGAATGGCAGACGAACCAATGGATGAGTTAGGTGGGAAAACACCATTAGAAATAGCGTATACACCTACGCTGGATATGCTATCACCGGTATCAGAATTAGGGATGGTGCGCACGGTTCCAAAAGGGATGTCGCCGGGAAGTGATATTGCAAATCTTTCAGTGATGGGATATGATCCAAAGCAATATTATACGGGAAGATCTCCGTTAGAAGCGCTTAGTATTGGTGTCGATATGAACCCAGGAGATATTTCATTTCGTTGTAATTTAGTAACATTATCTGAAGATGAGAAATGTTATGAAGATAAAAGATTGCTTGATCATAGTTCCGACGAAATTGATACAAAATCTGCAGAAGTGCTTTTGCAGACGTTAAAAGAGCAGTTTCAAATGGATACGTATGAATTATATAGTGGTACAAGTTATCGACATCTTCTTGTTTGGAAAAATGGACAAGAAATAGATCTTACGGCACCACATGATATTCTTACGAAAAGAATTGGGGATTTCCTGCCCCAAAATTCAGAACTAAGAACTATGATGGAAAAAAGCTATGAAATATTATCCAATCATCCTTTGAATCTTAAAAGAAAAGAAGAGGGATTAAAGCCAGCAAATTCCATGTGGTTTTGGGGGGCTGGTACGAAACCAGAACTTCCATCATTTGAAGCAAAATATCAAAAAAAAGGAGTTATGATTTCTGCAGTTGATTTGTTAAAGGGGATTGCACTAGGAGTAGGATTACGTAATCTTTTGGTAGAAGGAGCAACGGGCAGTCTTTATACAAATTATCAAGGGAAGGCAAAAGCTGCATTGAATGCACTTTTGCGTGAAAATGCAGATTTTGCATATATCCATGTAGAAGCACCAGATGAAATGGGACATCAAGGAAGTGTGAAAAATAAAATAAAGGCAATGGAAAATATCGATCAGTATATTATAGGTACTGTTGTAGATGGAATGTATCAGGCTGGAGAAGATTTTAAGCTATTGGTTCTTCCAGATCATCCGACCCCTGTAAATATTCGAACTCATACCGCAGATCCGGTTCCTTATTTAATCTATGATAGTCGTCAGGATTTGGAAGGAAAGAAAGGGTACAATGAGGTTACGGCAAAGGAAACAGGTAGAGTAGTTGAAGAAGGATATACATTAATTTCACATTTATTTGAAGAAGAATAGACAGGAGGAAGCATATGCTGATTGTAAAAAAATTTGGAGGAAGCTCTGTTGCGGATAAAGAATGTATTTTCCGCGTAGCGGAGCGTTGTATCGAAGACTATAGAAAAGGAAATGACATCATAGTTGTGTTGTCTGCAATGGGAGACACGACTGACGAATTGATACAAAAAGCCAAAATGATTACATCTGATCCATCAAAACGTGAGATGGATATGTTGTTGGCAACGGGAGAACAAGTATCGGCTTCGCTTTTATCTATGGCTATTAATTCACTAGGAGTTCCAGCGGTGTCGCTAAATGCATTTCAAGTGGCATTTCATTGCACAAGCACGTATGGTGGAGCACGTGTGAAACGAGTAGACGCCCAAAGAATTCGTCACGAATTAGATTATAAAAAGATTGTCGTTGTGACAGGGTTTCAAGGAGTAAATAAATACGAAGATTTCGCAACGTTAGGAAGAGGAGGATCGGACACAAGTGCAGTGGCAATTGCTGCGTCCCTCCATGCGGATCTTTGTGAAATCTATACGGATGTAGATGGCGTTTATACTGCAGATCCTAGAGTGGTATCAAATGCGAGAAAATTAAAAGAAATTAGTTATGAAGAGATGTTAGAATTGGCATCTCTTGGAGCAAAAGTATTACATAATCGTTCTGTAGAAATGGCCAAAAAATATGGGGTACAGCTGGTGGTTAGATCTAGCCTTAATAATCATCCAGGAACAATTGTCAAGGAGGTAGCAAAAGTGGAAAAAATGTTAATTAGTGGAGTGGCATCCGACAAAAACACATCAAGAATATCTGTAATTGGGGTTGATGATAAACCAGGAGTTGCCTTCAAGATTTTTAATACACTTGCAAAAAACAACATTAATGTGGATTTGATTTTGCAGTCTGTTGGACGTGGCGGAACAAAAGATATTTCTTTTACTATTGCACAAGATGATTTAAATGAAACTCTTTCTTTGCTTGAAAGAAGTAAGGATGTTCTTGGAATTAGTGATATATTGCATAAAGATAACGTGGCGAAAATATCTATCGTAGGAGCAGGTATGTTGAGCAATCCAGGAATTGCAGCAAAAATGTTTGAAGCTTTATTTAACGCAGGGGTAAATATTAGTATGATTTCGACTTCAGAAGTAAGAATCACGGTTTTAATTGATGAAAATGATGTAGAGCGAGCTATGATTTCAGTACATGATGCATTTGGACTTGCAGACTAATAAAAAAGGGCTGTCACACTAAGAAAAATTAGTGGATAGCCTCTTTTTTTAATCAAGTTTTGATCGCTTGCTTAATGTACTATTGTGGTAGTCACTGGAAAAGGTGACATCCTCTCCAAACCAATCAGGTGGTACAAACTTGTTTGCACAGTCCTCATTTGGAAATTCTACTTCCGCAAGGATCAAAGGAGCAAGCTCATCAAGGAACATATCAAGTTCAATTACGTAAGTATCAGCAAACGGAATCATATATCGTTTTTTCGATATCATGCGACCATCAATTTTTGCTTTTAAATGTAGATAGGCTTCTTTAGAGAGTGGAAGATTAGATTCTTCCCGAACCATAAGCCCTTTTGATTTATAAGTCAGAAAGTATTGCTCATCATCTTTTCGTATGCGTACAACGGGAACTGTACATAGATATCCTTGCTCAATCATACGAAAAGGATAGTTGTCCAAATTCGTTGGAAGTGCTTCGGGAGAAATTAAATATTTACGTTCAATTTCCATTTCACATATCCTTTCGTGGTTGAAAATCTATACTTTTAGAACACAATAGATGTTTTGACTTTTTCAGAGGTCTGTGCATCTAACAGAACTTCAATTAATGTAAGTGCAAAAGGTATGGCAACACCGAGACCACGACCAGTGATAATATTTCCGTCTACAGTGACTGGATCGAAGGAAACATCGGCTCCTAAAAGACCATCTTCCATGTTTGGATAACAGCAAGCTTTTTTATTTGTTAAAAGTCCGAAGTGGCCAAGAACAGTTGGTCCAGCACAAATTGCAGTAACAAACTTTCCTGCTTTATTGTAATTAGATACAAGAGCAGAAAGACCAGTATGCTTTTTTAGATTTGCAGTACCTTGTAGTCCGCCAGGGAGAACAAGCATATCAGCATCTTCTGTCACAGTATCAAAAAGACAATCTGCTTTTATATCGATCCCATGCGCACTGTGTACCATAAGATTATCAGAAATAGATACCATTAAGACATCGCATTGTGCACGTCTTAAAAGGTCGACGACAGTAAGTGCTTCAACTTCTTCAAAACCATCTGCAAGAAATACATAAATTTTTTTCATTGCTAAAACCTCCATTCAAAAAATAACTTGTTTGCAATTAAGCTACTTACAGTGTAACAAACTGCTTTTGGATTTGCAATGAAATATAAGAAAAAAGACTGGAAATTTATAGACGAATGTGCTATACTGATTCAATGACTGCGAATGTAATTTTTTCGGAGATAGACAAAGAGATAGAAGATTAAGTTGCGTTTGAATGGTACGAATCAAGGAGGAAATTTTAAAATGAGTTTAAAAGTAGAAAATTTAGAACATAACATGGCGAAACTTACAATTGAAGTTCCGGCAGAGGATGTAGAAAAAGCGTTACAGACAGCTTACTTAAAACAACGCAAACAAATTAGCGTGCCTGGATTCCGTAAAGGAAAAGTTCCAAGACAGATGATTGAAAAGATGTATGGTGCAGCAGTATTCTATGAAGAAGCAGCAAACCAGATGAT
>JARIEI010000205.1 GCA_029256845.1 Ruminococcus sp.
CCAAACAGCAACTAGAATCAATGCTCCGCCCAAAATTATGAACAGAATTTGGAAGTTCTTTATTCTTCCTGAATCCAAATATCCAGCAAGATGCAAAAATACTCCAATCAAAAATATAAGCAACATCGATATTACACAAAACGGACCAACACCATAAATTGGTAAATGTTCTTTTTCGTTCATCTTGCACCTTCTTTTCTGTAAACTGTAGTTAGTTGTATCTAACTACAGTTTACCATATCCATTTGTGTTATTCAAGAAGTGATCTCTCCAAATAAATCAATTTAGTTCCGCAATTCTAGAAACCCCTACATATATTTCTGAGATTTTATACCATGTGGAATAATCCACTTCTCCTGTCTGTGGCAATCCAAACACCGATTGAAATTTCCTTACAGAAGCTGCTGTAGATGGACCATAAATTCCATCTGCTGTAACTTTAGGTATTGCAGGATATGCTCCAGAAACAACATTTAATTCTTGTTGTAGTTGTTTCACTTTATCTCCTCTGCTTCCATCTCCTATTGTATATCCTGGCCAAGATGCTGGAATACCAGAAATTTCTTGTGCTGTATTGATATACATATCATCCCCATAATAATATCTTAAAATCTCTATCGTTGAATACCCTCTGTCTCCTAGTGACTTAGATCCCCATTGTGTCATCCACCCTGGACAGCTAACTCTTTTTCCATCGCAGTACTGTGTAAGAATTGGTTGTTTTACATTTGGTCTTGATAAATAATCCGAAAAAATTTCATCCACTACTTTTGAAATCGAATCAAAAATATTTCGTCCCGGAATCCATTTGTGATCAAATGCCGTAGACGAAGTAATGGTAAAATCATAGCCTTTATTTCGGTACCATTCTGTATATACCCGATTGAGTGTAAATGACATAATTGCCAGTACATTTGCACGAATTGTATTTTCCGGCCATGTAGCATAAATCTCACTGCTGGCAACATTTTTTATATAATCTTTGTATCGAACATAATAATCTGTAGCAGTGGAATCTCTTGGAGAACCATCGTGTACCACAATATATTCTGGTACAACAACCCTACTTAAGACAATTTCTCCCGTATCCACAAGCGGTTTCACTTCTTCTTCCGCAATTTTAGGTGGATATTCTCCAAAAAGTGTATGCGCTGGTATAGCAAAAATTTCTGACTGCGTCCCTACACCATCTAATGGTCTTAACTGAACGTTTTGTAACGCTTCTACATCAGGTAAAATTTCTGCCCCTGCAATTTGAATTGTTTCAAAACCAGGCGCACTAATATCAAATGTATATTCTGAATAAGGTTGCTGTTCACTTTGTGGATCAAGACTATATTCCACTGGTGGCGCTGGCAAATCTATCGTTTCTGTCTGTCCTGATGAATCTGTTTTCAACTGTTCAATCTGACTATCTGGTACTCCTGTGTATGAAATATCAATCTTTACATCAGGAACTGGAAACGCTGTCATACCAGAAATAACCTGAAATTTTAATTGCCCTTTATCCACTACATTATTGTTGTCTGCCATAAAAAACCTCTTACAAAATCATCATTACTATTGTATGTCTGATTTTATAAGAGGTTCCTATTTGTTTCTAAAACAATCGTATTAAATCATGCACCAACACAAAAACCATAAGAACCATCAGTAACCGAAACCCTATTTCGTTTACCATGGCTTCTTTTTCTGGTGCAACTCTCTTTCCACGAACTGCTTCAATAATTAAAAATATTAATCTTCCTCCATCGAGAGCAGGAATTGGAAGTAAATTCATCACTCCTAAGTTGGCCGAAATAAACACTGCAAGATTTAATAAGTTTAAAAGAATAACCTGCCATCCTTCTGGTGACGTTTCTTTGTACATATCATCTACTGCATTCATAATACCTATTGGGCCCGAAAGCTGATCTAAACCAATCTTTCCTGTACCTAACATTTTAAGTGACTCGAACGTATAGCGAATCCAATATTTTAATGTATACGCTCCGTACTGGATTGATTTAAGAAAATTTGCCTTTGTATATTCTCCACTAGAATGAAATCCAATTCTTGGCGCATAATCATCTTTTAGCTGTCTTGGCTCCACCATAATCGTTGTTTCTTTTCCGTCTCTTTCATACGTCAACTCCATTGGTTCGGCGTCAAAATTCATAAGATTAGCCAAAGAAATTTCTTTCCATAAATGAACTCTTTTTCCATTTATTTTTGTAATGACATCTCCCGATTCCATTCCTTGTTCTGCCGCAGCATATCCTTGGTCCACACCAGCCACAATCGGCGCATCATAACCAATCCACGCAATAATGATAGCGGCAAATACCAATGCCATAATGAAATTAAAGATAGGCCCTGCAACAATTACAGACATTCTTGCCCAAACAGATTTGCTGTTAAAGCTACCTTTCGATACATCATTTGCATCATCTTCTCCCATCATACATGCGCCGCCAAACGGAAGTAATTTTATGGAAAACTTCGTTTCTCCTATTTGTTTTCCAAACAAAGTCTTTCCAAGTCCTAAAGAAAATTCGTCCACACGAATACCATTTAATTTTGCCAACGTAAAGTGCCCAAGCTCGTGAAATATTACGATTGCACTAAATAGAAGTATTGCTAAAATTATGCCCATATACTACCACCTGTTTTTTATAAATTCATATGTTTCTTGCTCTGTATTTAGTATCTGTTCTAATGTTGGAGCAGAAATATTTTTATGATTTTCCATACAACTCTTAATAATTTCAGGAATTTGAAGATAAGCAATCTTTCGATCTAGGAATAATTCCACTGCTTTTTCATTTGCAGCGTTTAGTACGGTTGGCAAGGATCCCCCTACTCTTCCCGCCTCATATGCCAATTTTAATCCATAGAACGTTTCCATATCTGGTTCTTCAAACGTAATTTTAGTAAGTGTAGAAAAATCTAGTCTATCCCCAGGCAAATATCTTCTCTCTGGATAATACAACGCATATTGAATTGGCAATTTCATATCTGGAGTTCCAAGTTGAGCTATCACAGCACCATCTTCATATTCCACCATGGAATGGATAATACTTTGTGGCTGAACTACCACCTGAACATCATCCACATCCACATCAAACAACCACTTTGCCTCGATAACTTCTAATCCTTTATTGACCATTGTAGAAGAATCAATTGTAATTTTACGACCCATTGCCCAGTTTGGATGTTTCAAGGCATCTTCCACTTGAATTTCCTTTAACTCTTCTAATTTTTTTCCTCGGAAAGGTCCTCCTGATGCAGTCAATAATATCTTATGCAACGCTTTTCTTTGTCCACCTTGCAAAGATTGAAAAATGGCACTGTGCTCACTGTCTACTGGAAGAATGGCACATCCATATTGCTTAGCCAGTGGCATAATAAGGTGTCCAGCTGTAACAAGTGTCTCTTTATTTGCAAGGGCTATATCTTTTTTGGCCTTAATCGCTTCAATGGTTGGACGTATCCCAATCATTCCCACAATTGCTGTAACAAGAATCTCTGATTCCTTCTGTGTTGCTACTTCAAGCAATCCTTCCATTCCAAATACTACCCGAACATCGAGATCGCTGATGTTTGTTTTTAATTCCTTCGCTTTTTCTTCCTTCCAAACAGCAACAAGTGTTGGCTTAAACTCTCGAACTTGTTTTTCAAGAAGTGTAATATTATTGCCCGCTGCAAGTGCAGTAACCTGAATATCTCCATTGTCTCTTACGACTTCTAAAGTCTGCGTTCCAATTGATCCCGTTGACCCTAGTATTGCAATTTTTTTCATCATTTATTCCTCCTTTGTGCACTATAACAACACTGCAAGATAATAAATAATCGGTGCTGTAACAATCACGCTATCAAAACGATCTAATATTCCACCATGTCCAGGGATAAACTTTCCATAATCTTTAATATCGTGGAAACGCTTGATCGCAGATGCCGCCAAATCTCCTACCTGTGAAATTGCTCCACCTGCTGCACCAATTACTGCAAATCGCACAACATCTACTCCTGCATTTCCAAAATGGTTAATTGCCAATGCATAGATCACCGCCAATAACGCAGCGCCTACGATACCACCAATTCCACCCTCTACAGATTTTTTTGGACTTAATTTCGGAGCCATTTTGTGTTTTCCAATTAACATTCCTACACAATAGGCACAAGTATCGCATCCCCAGGAACAGATAAAAACAAGCCATACTGTAAAAATCCCTGCAGGAAGAAGCCTTGTTCTATAAATAAATGATAACATCACTGCTACATAAAACAGTCCAAAAAATGCTACAAAAATCTGTTCTGTTCTATATTTTGGATACCCAAATACAAGAATTATCATCATCGCAATCATAAAGGCCATAAATAATAATAAAAACCAATCTACTCCTTCTGGTAACAATGGTTTTGCATATAACAAGCCGTAATATGCAATAGCAAACAAATAGCCACAAATTCCAGGTGCTTTTTTGTGGATATCAAAAACTTTATATAACTCGTTCATTCCAATCAAACTTATGATAAACAAGGTAGCAAATAATATTTTGCCACCGCTTATTAATGTGAAAAGTGCAATTAGCACTAAAACGATTCCACTAAGTAAACGTGTCTTAAACATTTGTTTCCTCCTTCACGCCACCAAAACGGCGATCTCTTCTATTGTATTGATCAATTGCTTTTTTAAGCTCATCCTTTGTAAAATCAGGCCATAATACATCTGTAAAATAAAACTCCGTATACGCCAATTGCCATAGCAAATAATTAGATAAACGTAGTTCTCCACTTGTACGAATTAAGAGATCTGGATCTGGAACTCCATGCGTATCTAAATAAGACTCATATAATTTCTCATCAATGTCTTCTACATTTACACGTCCGTCTACACAATCTTTTGCAAGTTTCTTGGTTGCTCGAATCATTTCATCTCTGCTTCCATAATTTAAAGCGATTGTAAAATTAAGTCCTTGGTTATCTTTGGTTGCGGATTCTAGCTCAGCTATTCGCTGTTTAATATCAGAATCTAACGCAGTCTTATCTCCTATAACACGAATTTTCATGTCGTTTTTTGCTGCTGTTTTTAAACATGTTTTCATATAATTTCGAAGAAGTTTCATTAATGCATCCACTTCATTTTGTGGTCTATTCCAATTTTCCGTAGAGAACGCATATACCGTTAGATATTTAATTCCCATTCGCCATGCTTCTTCACAGATTCGCTCTACATTTTTGCTTCCTTGTGCATGTCCATAATTTCTAGGCATTCCTTTTTTTTTCGCCCATCTTCCATTGCCATCCAAGATGATCGCCACGTGCTGTGGTATATTCATATTCTTTTCCTCCTGCCGCCTGTCAAAACAAATACAACTCTATTGTTTTTTGAAAGTGCAAAAGAGAGGCTGTATATTTACGAGCCTCTCTTATATTTCTGATTAAATTACTATACTGTAAGAACCTCTTTTGATTTCACTTCTACCGCTTTCTCAACTAGTTCAATTTTTTTATCCGTGATCTTCTGAAGATCTTCTTCTAAATCTTTAATCGCATCTTCTGAAACTTCTGTTCCTTTTAATTTCTTAAATGCATCGTTTCCATCACGTCTAATATTACGAATCGCAACTTTTGCTGCTTCTCCCTTTTTCTTAACATCTTTTACGAGTTCTTTTCTTCGTTCTTCTGTAAGCTCTGGGAAAATAAGTCGAACACATGATCCGTCATTTGTAGGATTGATTCCAATGTCAGACATATTAATTGCTTTTTCGATTTCCTTTAACATACTCTTTTCCCATGGCTGGATCTGAATCATACGCGCTTCAGGAACTGAAATATTTGCTGCCTGCTGAAGCGGTGTAGGTATGCCATAGTAGTCTACCGTCAACTTATCAAGAACATGTGGATTTGCTCGCCCTGCTCTTATTGTTGCCAATTCTCCCTCTAAATTTCCGATTGTCTTATCCATCTTATCCGCATATACTTTTATTCTTTCATCCATGTTATCTCTCCTCCTATACCGTTACTTTTGTTCCTGTAAACGTTCCAAACATTGTTTCTACAATGCTATTTTCCTCATTGAGACCAAATACTAACATTGGCATCTTATTTTCCATACAAAGAATAGACGCTGTAAGATCTACTGCCGCCAGTTTCTGATTGATTACTTCTTGAATAGAGATTTCCTCATATTTTTTTGCATCTTTGTTAACTTTTGGATCACTATCATAGATTCCATCGATTGCTTTCGCGAGAAGCATCGCATCTGCCTCAATTTCGATTGCACGAAGAACTGCCCCTGTATCTGTAGAGAAATATGGGTGACCAGTACCTCCTGCAAAGAAAACTACTTTTCCTTCATTAAGCGCTTCTACTGCTGCATCTTTAGAAAATAAAGAAGTAAAGGCTCCACATACAAATGGTGTAAAAATCTCTGTCTTCATCCCTACATGTCTGAAAATGTCAGAAACATAGATACAATTCATAACGGTCGCAAGCATCCCAATTTGATCTGCTTTTGTACGGTCAATCGTCTCACTTGTGCGGCCTCTCCAAAAATTACCTCCACCTGTAACAATTGCAACTTGAACGCCATCATCTACAAGCTTCTTTACCTGTTGTGCAACACCGATACATGTAGCTTCATCAAACCCTGTCTTTTTATCTCCTGCAAGTGCTTCTCCACTTAGCTTTAATAATACTCTTTTCATATGTTCTGGCTCCTTAATATTATCTTATGTTACCTAAATTGAAGTATAGCATATCTTACACCATTTGTCATGTATAATAATCCTACAAAATAATGTATGAATGAAACATTCTTCTCATAAACTATAGAAAGATATCAATGGAGACCTCTATGAAACTTCATTTAACCATCCAAGGGCAACTCAAAAAATATAAAAAATGCTTTCAACTCCTTTTTTTATTAGTTGTAGCTTTTTTTACTGGTACTACTGTTGCCATGATTCAAACTCATCTATCTTCTTCAA
>JARIEI010000186.1 GCA_029256845.1 Ruminococcus sp.
CAACCCAAGAAAAAAGAAAAAAGCTAATGCCGGTCGCTAATAAATATGAATTGCAAGAAGTATTAAAAGCATGTGATGCATATTTTAAAGAGACGGGTAGAAGAATTACGTTTGAGTACAGTTTAGTGCATGGTGTTAATGATACAGAAGAAGATGCAAGAGAGCTAATTGAAATCTTAAAACCACGAAATTGTCATCTGAATTTAATACCAGTGAATCCAATAAAAGAACGTGATTTTGAACAACCAAGTCGCAAAAGTGCTTTGAATTTCAAAAATAAACTTGAAAAAAGCGGAATAAATGTTACTATAAGAAGAGAAATGGGCGCTGACATTGATGGTGCATGCGGTCAGTTGAGGCGACGTTACGTTCAAACATGCGACAAATAAAGGAGAAATATAATGAAAACATTTGCGGTCACCGATGTAGGCATGGTGAGAAAAGTGAATCAAGACTATGTCTATACAACGGACAATCCGATTGGTCCTTTAGAAAATCTGTTTGTGGTAGCAGACGGTATGGGAGGACACCAAGCAGGAGACTATGCTTCAAAATATACAGTAGAGACGTTGATTAAGGAATTGGAACACTCCAACACTGAGGATGTGGAGAAGGCGCTGGTTTCTGCAATTAAGGTTGCGAATAGAGAAATTATAAAGAAGGCAAACGAAGATCCAGATTTAAAGGGAATGGGAACTACTGTAGTTGTTGCTACAATTGTAAATCAGATGATGTATTTTGCAAATGTAGGAGATAGTAGACTTTATCTCATTAATCAAGGAATTACACAGTTAACAAAAGACCATTCTCTTGTGGAAGAGATGGTTCGTCTAGGTGGAATTAAACCTGAAGAGGCAAAATATCATCCGGATAAAAATATTATTACAAGAGCAATTGGTGCAAAAGGTAATGTAGACGTTGATTTTTACGAACATAGATTAAAAAAGGGAGACATCATTCTTATGTGCACAGATGGATTGAGCAATATGGTAGAGGATGATGAATTGTTCCATATTATACAAGGGGGAAGAGATATTGTGGAATCGGCAGTATCGCTAGTAGATGCTGCAAAAGAAAATGGTGGTACAGATAATATTGGTATTGTACTAATTGAGCCATTTGCAGATGAGGTGAGTGTATGTTAAAAGAGGGAATATTTCTAGGAAAGCGCTACGAGATTCTCGGTAAGATCGGCGCTGGGGGTATGGCAGATGTATATAAAGGAAAAGATCATAAGCTAAATCGACTTGTCGCAATTAAAGTTTTGAAAAGTGACTATCGTTCGGATGAGATCTTTATTCAAAAATTTTTAAGTGAAGCGCAGGCGGCTGCAGGACTTATGCATCCAAATGTGGTTAATGTATATGATGTGGGACAAGATCGTGGCCTTTACTATATGGTAATGGAACTTGTAGATGGTGTGACATTAAAAGAATATATAGAGAAAAAGGGGCGGTTGACTCCAAAAGAGACAGTTAGTATTTCGATTCAAATGGTGACAGGAATTCAAGCTGCTCATAAACAACATATTATTCACAGAGATATTAAACCTCAGAATATCATTATTTCAAAAGAGGGTAAAGTAAAAGTTACCGACTTTGGAATTGCACATGCTACGACTACGACAAAGACAATTAGTGCAAGTGTAATGGGATCTGTACATTATGCTTCTCCAGAGCAAGCCCGTGGTGGGATTGTAGATGAAAAGAGTGATATTTATTCTGCAGGTATCACGATGTATGAAATGATCACAGGTCACGTGCCATTTGATGGAGATTCCACGGTGTCTGTGGCAATTAAACATTTGCAGGAAAATATTGTTTCTCCAGCAGAAGAAGTGCCGGATATACCATATAGTCTAGAGTGTATTGTTATGAAGTGTACTCAGAAAAATCCGGAACGCAGATATTTAAATTGTGAAGATCTCATCCAAGATTTAAAACGGTCACTGGCAGATCCAGAAGGTGCGTTTGTTAATATGTCACCATATGCGAATACATCCGATGAAACAGTAGTGTTATCTGAATCTGAAGTTGAGAGAATTAAACAACGCAGATATGCAGATGATGACGACTACGATGATGATGACTACGATGATGACTATGATGATGACTACGATGACGATTATGATGAGTATGACGATGATGATGAGTATTCAAGAAAATCTTCGGATGATGTAGATTCAAATGTAAAGAAGATTATGAAAATACTAATGATTGTTGCAGCGGTCATAATTGCAATGGGAGCCATTTTTATGGTTGGAAAGGCTACAGGACTTTTTAAATTTAGCGGAAATAAAATATTAAAAGACGAAGATAAAAAACAAATTCCGGTTCCAGATGTAGTAGGAAAATCAAAAAAAGAAGCAATTGAAATTTTAAATGATGCGAATTTGGGATATCAGATTGTACAGCAAGAAAGTTCGGAAAAATACAAGAAAGATCATGTTATGAAACAAACCCCAGAAGCTGGAAAAAAAGTTTCAGAAAATACAGAAATCAAACTTGTAATTAGTTTAGGAAAAGGTGAGAAAAAAGTAAACATTCCAGATGTGACGAATCATACGAAAGAAGAAGCACAAGAAATTTTAGAAGATTCTAATCTTATAGTAGAAATTCAGTATGAATTTGACGACTCTATTCCAGCGGATAAAGTGGTGTCTACATCACCAAAGGCAGGAGCAGAAGTAAAGGAAGGTTCTAAGGTTGTGCTTACAGTCAGCAAAGGAGCGGAGGATAGTACAGTTCCAAACTTAGAAGGCATGACAGAAGATCAAGCAAGAGGTGCATTAGCTGAAGCGGGATTGCGTTGTGGAAGTGTTACAGAAGAGTATAGCGATAAGTATGAAAAAGGACTTGTGAGTTCACAATCTGAGGCTTCAGGAAAAAAATTAAAAAAAGACTCTACTGTAAATATTGTAATCAGTAAAGGAAAGAAAATTAAAATGAGCACGGTACCTTCCTTAAATGGAAGAACGGAAGCGGATGCAAGAACTGCATTAGAAAAAGCTGGTTTAAAAGTTGGGAATGTTGCAACAAGATACGATCAAAATGTTATGAGTGGATATGTTATAACTCAGTCAGCAGCAGCAGGAAGTCAAATGGAAGAAGGATCGGTTGTAGATTTTGTTGTAAGTTTAGGACCAGAACCAACGCCAGAACCTCCAGTGCCGCCAACTCCAGTACCACCAACTCCAGAACCACCAATTGATGGAGGAGGACCAGTAGGATAACTAACTTATGCAAGGAAAGATATTAAAAGGGATTGCCGGATTCTACTACGTTTATGTAGTAGAATCCGGTGTTTATGAATGTAAAGCAAAAGGAATATTTAGAAAAGAGAAGATAAAACCACTTGTAGGTGACAATGTTGAAATTGAAGTTTTAGATGAAGAGAGAAAGATAGGAAATATTGTTCGTATTTTCCAAAGGAAAAATGAGTTGATTCGTCCAGCAGTGGCAAATATTGACCAGGCGCTTGTCATTTTTGCGGTTACAGAACCAGAACCACATTTTAATCTATTAGATCGTTTTCTCATTATGATGGAGAGAAAAGAAATTCCAGTTACATTATGCTTTAATAAAAAGGATATTGCCACAGAATCTCAAGTTGAAAAAATAAAAGAAATCTATCAGACTTGTGGATATCCAGTGTTGCTTTGTAGTGCACGGTTAGAAGAAAATATAGAAGAAATCAAAAATCGACTTAGAGGAAAGACGACAGCAGTAGCAGGACCATCTGGAGTGGGAAAATCCTCTATTATTAATTGTCTTCAATCAGAAGTGCAAATGGAAACAGGAGAAATTAGTAGGAAAATTGCAAGAGGAAAACATACGACAAGACATTCTGAATTAATTGAAATTGAAAAAGATACGTTTATTATGGATACGCCTGGATTTAGTTCACTTTACGTAAATGATTTTGAAAAACAGGAGTTAAAATATTATTTTCGTGAATTTGAGCCATATGAAGGAATGTGTAGATTTCAAGGGTGTGATCATGTGCACGAACCAGGTTGTGCCGTGAAAGATGCTCTGGAACAGGGGAAAATTCATACAGTTCGGTATGAAGATTATTTGGAAATGTACAAAGAACTACAAGAAAAAAAGAGGTATTAATTATGAAAAAAATTTTAGCTCCATCTATATTATCTGCGGATTTTAAAGTATTAGGAGAACAAATTCGAACAACCTACGATCATGGCGCAGAATTCTT
>JARIEI010000164.1 GCA_029256845.1 Ruminococcus sp.
GGCAACAGATTTTGTAAAAGTAGCGCTCATGAAAGATGGAGTTCAGCAGGAGCAAATAAAATTAAGCCAGGAAAATAACTGGACACATACATGGGAACAATTAAGTAAGGCTCACACTTGGACAGTGGAAGAAGTAGAAGTACCAGAAGGTTTCCAGTCAACAGTGGAGACAGATGGACAGAACTTTATAATTACAAATGATGATCTAAAAAAAGAGCAAACTAAATTAGAAAAACCAAGTAAAACTCAAAAACCAAATATTTCCCACAAAGCAAATAATTTGGGACGGACACCTAAAACAGGTGATGAAAGTCATATTTTTACGTGGGGTGTATTAGGAGTTGGTTTCTTAATTCTCGTTAAAGTCCTTATGATCTTAAAAAAAAGACATTTATAAATTACTAAAATAAAAGCTCTCCCATAGAAAAGGAAAGGTAGCGTACCTAATTTTCTATGGGAGAGTTTTTAAATGTTTATTATAAAAGAACTATATTTTTTTTACACTGTGATGAATTTGAATAAGTAGCATAATTATACTAACACCCAATGTAAGATGTCCAATTCCAGACATACCAGAAATAGAAGCATTGACATTAGAAGGAAGATTGCTGTTTAAAACTTGGGTGATTCCACGAACAAGAAACATGATTTGTGTAAGATTCAGTCCGAAGTGATAAGCCATGAAAATATATTTTGTTTTCTTTGTTGAAAAGGAAAAATTCTTTTCGAGTAAAAGCAGAGTTAAAAAGAAAAACGTTCCCAAGATAAAATAATGTGTATGAATAATAGATAAATTTGTTTTTCCTATGTAATTGTAAAATTTAGTGAATTCTCGATAGAAAACACCCCCGACTAGAGCTAAGATCATATAAATAAAAGCTGATTTAGTATAATATTTCATTTTATTTTCCTCCATGTAATATGATTTTTTTTGAAATAGCATTTATATATTGTATGCCAAACAGAAGTCCGGCGAGAAATAAAGACAGTCCAAGTCCTGAATAAAAAATTGCAATAAATTTCTCAGATGCTAATTTAGAAGAACGAAGCCATATTCCACCAGACATCATAAATGCCATGATAAGAAACGATTTTCTATCAAAAAATTTAAGAAAAAGCTGTTTCGTTTCTTTGAATTCAAGGATACGTTTTGTATGCTTTTTTACTAGTTTAGCAAAGACAAATTTTTGGAAGCATAGAAAAACGAGAAGAGATAAAAAAAGATTACTAATGGACAAGTAAGAGGAATAAGCTAAAAGCCCAATGCGAAGGACATTGAACCCAGCAATTCCCCATACGAGGCATGCAATGAATAATAATGTTTGTTTTTTTACGTATAACATAATAGTCTCCTTAATATGAACATTGTTCAGTATGAGGGTTACAAAAACCCACTTTTATAGAAAGTGGGAGTATTAATATAGAGTTCTGCGAGTCATTTCTAATACCATGGATGGGTCATAATCCTGGCGTAAAATTGCACTAAGAAGTAATGAAAATAATAATCTTGAAAATTTTTCAGGAGTAAATTCCTCATTAAATGCATCTGAACGAATATTGGGATCGCATCTTAATATAGCACACAAGCTTTCTAAAATATGCTGCCAAGTTTGATGCATAAGTTGTGTTTTTTCAGAGTCTTCATTTCCAATCAGTCCCAAAGAATGAAATTCAAAAAATATAGGGTACTGCTTGTGACCGCATTCTACACAATTATATAGCCATTGTATACAACTTAAAATGTCTTGAAAAACCATGGAATCTCTCGAAGAATGAAAAATCTCACACCAGACACTTTCGATAGTAGCAGATAACAATTCAGATTTAGAATCAAAATAATTATAGATTGATCCAATAGAAACATTACATGCATTTGCTACTGCACGTATACTGATAGCAGAAATCCCTTTTGTTAGAATAATTTCGCGGCTTATATTTAAAATAGCCTCTTTTGATGTTACGATTGTATTCAAATTCTCACCTCAATATGAACTGTGTTCATTATAAAATAGTTTAATGAATATTGTCAACCTAGAAAAATATAATTTATATCCAACAAAACGGGTAAGACACATTTTATTAACAGATTATTCATGTTATCTTAATTGACACAAAAAAAACTGTCTGATATTGTTACAATGAGATTTGTTATTAAAATCTATCGTAAGATAAAAGTTAAAAATAAAATAGGAGAATAGAATTATGGGATTATCATTAGAGGTCAGCGTACCGGTTTTCACAGTATTTTTACAAGGATTACTAAGTTTTTTCTCTCCTTGCGTGCTCCCGTTGATTCCTTTATATATCGGGTATCTATCGGGTGGTACTAGGCAGGTAGGCGAAGATGGAAAAGTATATTTTAGTCGTAAGAAAGTTATGCTAAACACGTTCTTTTTTGTATTAGGAGTCAGTTTTACATTTTTCCTTCTAGGGTTTAGTGCGTCTGTACTTGGAAGTTTTTTTAAAGGAAGCCAAGTGATTTTTTCTAGAGTTGGAGGAGTTCTTATTGTAATGTTTGGATTGTACCAACTAGGGATTTTTGGCCAATCAAAAACGTTAAGTAAGGAGCATAGGTTACCATTTCGTCTTGATAAATTGGCTATGTCACCAATAACTGCATTAATTATGGGGTTTACCTTTAGTTTTGCATGGACACCTTGTGTTGGTCCAGCCCTTTCAAGTGTGCTTTTGATGACAGCATCAGCAAGTACAAAAGTTTGGGCATATGTACTTATTGGCGTATATACAATTGGCTTTGTACTTCCATTTTTAGCAGTTGGAATCTTTAGTACGACATTGTTAGAAGTATTTAAGAAGCATGGAAATGTTGTAAAATATACAGTTAAGATAGGTGGAGTCCTAATGGTAATAATGGGGCTTATGATGTTCACAGGAAAGATGAATTCCATTACAGGATATCTAACAGACGTGACACAAGAGCAGCAAGAAGCAAAAGGTCAAGGGGATAAAAGAGACAGCAGTGAGAAGAAAGAAAAGATAAAAGAAAAAGAAGAAAAAAAAGACCAGAGCAAGAAAGAACTGATGGATGCACTACCGATGGAACTAAAAGATCAATATGGAAACACACACAATTTGGAGGATTATAAAGGAAAAGTAATCTTTTTAAACTTTTGGGCAACTTGGTGTCCTCCATGCCGTGCGGAAATGCCGGAGATTCAAAAGCTGTATGAAGAATATAGCAAGAAAGAAGATTCAGATGTTGTAATTATGGGAATTGCAGCTCCATCTTATGGAAGAGAAGTAGATCAAGATGGGATAAAAGCGTTTTTGGAAGAAAATGGATATTCCTATCCAGTTTTAATGGATGAAACGGGAGAGTTTTTCACAAATTATGGCATCACAAGTTTTCCGACCACATTTATGATTACAAAAGAAGGAAAAGTATATGGGTATGTTCGAGGACAGGTAACAGAAGATATCATGCGAGATATTATTTCTCAAACATTAGAAGCAAAATAACAAAACGCTCTTTGGGCCAACTCGGTTCAAAGAGCGTTTTTCTACAAATGAAAAACATTAAAAGAAACATTAAAAGAAACATTAAAAGAAATATTAAAAGAAATATTAAAAGAAATTGAAAAAATAGTTGACAATGACAAAAATGAATGATATCATAAAAATCCGTTATGACAAAGTTCATTACAAATACTGCTAAGAAAGATGCGGAAGTAATCGATTTCTAGAGAATAATGAAAATCATAACAAAAAAATAGAAAAGTTCTTGACAAACGAAACTCGATATGATATATTAAATGAGTTGCTGTTGAGAACAGAAACAAACAAAGAACCTTGATAATTAAACAATAGACAACAGATCCTTGAAAATTTCTTTAAGAGATTATTTTTAAGAACAGCATCTTTAAGATGCACCCAT
>JARIEI010000009.1 GCA_029256845.1 Ruminococcus sp.
TCGAGAGAATCGTGGAAAAAATATAACGGCAGTCACACATATGATTTCCATACCAGAATGTAGTGTAATTCCACCAGAAAAAAATTGGGATTATTTTAATGCGTTTCTTGGAAGCGCCTGTTATGGAGAGGCTTATGAAGCATACGGAGTTACTTGTGGAATTATGGGACACGTACATTATCGTAAACAAGTGAAAAAAAGAAATATAGACTATCGATGTCCCTGTCTTGGATATCATACAGAATGGACAACAAAAGACGTGGAAACAGAGATTAGAGACAGTATTCAGTTTTTAGAATAAAAGGAATCGAACCAAATTTTTGATGTCACATATAGTAATCATATATGTTTTGAAACGGAAGTGTGTCGTATGAGTCGGAAATTGCCTTACTATCTTACGTATCCAATGCCTTTGGAACTAGATGATGAGAGAAAAGAACAAAAAGATTATGAATATATGAAAAGTCTTTATCCAGAAACTGCCAAAAAACTTCTTCCCTATATCGAAGAAGAATGCGATAGACTAGAGTACACTTGTAGCATGATTTATGACGAATATCCAGATAAAGTACAACTTCATATTCTTACAAAACATATTTTTCAAAAATTTCCACATACTGAAAAAGACAATAGTGATGTTTATGATTTAATTGAGATTATGTTAT
Organism: Ruminococcus sp.; assembly: GCA_029256845.1. Taxonomy (GTDB): domain Bacteria; phylum Bacillota; class Clostridia; order Lachnospirales; family Lachnospiraceae; genus JAHHTM01. Next base: position 666 of record JARIEI010000009.1, read on the forward strand.
ATCACGAAATTTATAAAAGAAGAAGAGAACATAGGAAATCGATGCACAAATTTTACTAAATTTCAAAGATGTGGTATAATGTATAAGATGCAAAAGAGAAGAAAGACGGGATGGACTATTTATGAAAAACAATTTGATTTTTATAGGAATGCCTGCAGTTGGTAAAAGTACAGTAGGCGTTGTGGTAGCAAAACAACTCGGACTTCATTTTGTAGATACAGATCTTTTGATTCAAGAACAGGAACATCGACTGTTACGAGAAATTATCGCACAAGATGGAGAAGAGGCTTTTTTAAAAATTGAGAATCAAGTAAATTCTCAGGTGGAAGTTTCAAACGCTGTGATTTCTCCAGGAGGAAGTGTGGTATATTGTAAGGAAGCCATGCAGCATTTAAAAGAGATTGGTACAATTGTATACTTAAAAGCTTCCTATCGAACAATCAAAAGACGAATTCAAAATCCGAAAAAAAGAGGCGTTGTCTTAAAGGAAGGTCAGACATTTAAAGACCTGTATGAAGAAAGGACCAAACTTTTTGAAGAATATGCAGACATCATAGTAAGCCAAGATGGATGTAAAATGGAAGAAACAGTTTCCAAAGTTCTTGCGGCTGTGGAGGCGGTATGTCGATGAACCCTTAAGGGGTAGAGAAGAAAAAATGATTTTACAAACAGACAAATTGTGTTATAATGGCTTCGTATATTTAGAATAAAAAGAGTATAAGAAAATCTTGATTAATAAGGGGCGACCATAAAAAGTCGTTTATTTTGAGGTGCGTTTATGGAGCAATATATTATAAAAGGCGGGAATCCGCTAGTAGGAGAAGTAGAGATCGGTGGTGCGAAAAATGCAGCACTTGCAATTTTAGCAGCAGCCATCATGACAGATGAGACGGTTACGATCGACAATCTCCCAGATGTCAGTGACATCAATGTTTTAATTGAAGCAATGGAAGGAATTGGTGCGTCAGTACAAAGAGTTGACAGACATACCGTTAAGATTAATGGAAGTACCATTGGTGATTTTAGTATAGATTATGACTATATTAAGAAGATTCGAGCATCCTACTATTTATTGGGTGCATTATTAGGAAAATATAAAAGAGCAGAAGTTGCACTTCCAGGAGGATGTAATATTGGAAGTCGCCCAATTGACCAACATTTAAAAGGGTTTCGTGCCCTTGGTGCAGATGTAGATATTGAGCATGGAAAGATTGTTGCAGAAGCAGACTACTTAAGGGGCAGACATTTGTATTTTGACGTTGTATCCGTAGGAGCAACCATTAATGTTATGATGGCAGCAGCCATGGCAGATGGATTGACAATTATGGAAAACGTAGCAAAAGAGCCACATGTAGTTGATGTTGCCAACTTTTTAAATTGCATGGGTGCGAATATACGTGGAGCAGGTACAGATGTGATCAAGATTCGTGGAGTAAAGAAGCTTCATGGAGCAACATATTCCATTATTCCAGATCAAATTGAAGCTGGAACTTTCATGTTTGCAGCAGCAGCTACAAGAGGAGATGTGACCGTACTAAATGTCATTCCAAAGCATTTAGAGGCTACAATTTCAAAACTTGTAGATATTGGATGTGAAGTGGAAGAATTTGATGATGCAGTTCGTGTCGTTGCGAAAAATCGACTGAATTGCACACAAGTAAAGACACTTCCTTATCCAGGATATCCTACAGATATGCAACCACAGATTGGAGTGACCCTTGCCCTTGCAAAAGGAACGAGTACAATTACAGAAAGCATTTTCGAGAATCGTTTTAAATATCTTGATGAGTTAGCAAGAATGGGGGCGAATATTAAAATTGAAGGAAATTCCGCAACCATAGAAGGTGTAGAAAAATTCTCAGGAGCACGAGTAAGTGCATCCGATCTTCGGGCAGGCGCTTCCTTGTGTGTAGCAGGGCTGGCAGCTGAGGGAATTACCATTATAGATGACATTGTATACATTAAGCGAGGATATGAACGTTTTGATGAGAAACTTCGTTCCCTTGGTGGAATTATAGAAGAAGTTTCCGATGAAAAAGAGATTCAAAAATTTAAATTTAAAGTCGGTTAATGAGAAAATAAATATATTTTATACAAAAAATGAGATTGTATATTGACTTTTGTTAGTATACAGTGTAGAGTTTCCTATGGAAATAGCAATTAAATAAAGAACTTTCTCTTATTCAGAGCAGTGGAGATACAAAGGATCTATGAAGCTGCGGCAACCCCATTAAAGGAAGGTGCCAGCCTGAGCGAGTAATCGAACAATAAGAAGATTGATTTATGTATGAAAGATAAACAGTCCGCTTTTTGTGGGCTGTTTTTTACGTAATAGGACAGAGAAGTTCCGACCCGTGTTGTTCAAGATTTTAAACAGCGAGAAAGAGAAAGAAATGAAAGGAGAAACAAATGGAAAAATTATTATTTACTTCCGAATCAGTAACAGAAGGACATCCAGACAAAATGTGTGATCAAATTTCAGACGCAATTCTTGATGCACTCTTAGAGCAAGATCCAATGAGCCGTGTGGCATGCGAGACAAGCACAACAACAGGACTTGTACTTGTAATGGGGGAAATCACAACCAATGCATATGTAGACATTCAAAAGATTGTTCGTGAAACAATTCGCGAGATTGGATATACAAGAGGAAAATACGGATTTGACGCAGATACTTGTGGAGTGATCACTGCAATTGATGAGCAGTCTACAGACATTGCTATGGGTGTAGATAAAGCGCTTGAAGCCAAAGAAA
>JARIEI010000054.1 GCA_029256845.1 Ruminococcus sp.
GCATATAATGAAATATCTTAACGATAGGAGGAATGTCTGTGAAGATACTTCATTCAAAAAGACAGTTAGCTGCTCTTTATATGCTAGGTTTTTTTATAGGAATTGCATACGTTAATTTTCTTGTAAAAAGATATGATTCTGGAGTGGAAATCTTTGGAAATCATGTGCTTAGTATTTATAAAGACGCAAAGATTATTGCAGGAGAATTTATTTTTTATTTAATTCGAATGAGAATGATTCCTTTTTTGCTGTTGTTCTGTTTGGTTTTCACAAAACTTCGAAAACTATCTACGGTACTATGTGCCGTTTGGACGGGCTTTTCGTGTGGAATGTTGATTAGCACGGCAGCAATTGAAAAAGGAATACGAGGATGTGTGGTATGCTTAGGAGCTGTGTTTCCTCAAATTTTATGTTATATACCCGCTTATTTTGTAGTGATTTGGTATGGATACACATTTCCAAAAACAAGATGGAACATCCAAAAAACTCTGTTTGTTTGCTTGGCGATGGGGATTGGAATTATACTGGAATTATATGCAAATCCAACAATCATGAAGTATGTTTTGCAATGGATTTAAAAAACTATAGGGCACCTGGTATGTGGCTAGGTGCCTTTAGTCTGCAGTTATGAATGAATGTTCTTTCACTTTAAAATAGGATAACAAAAAGATACAGGCAAAAATTGTAATAAATAGTTGGCTTACGAGTAAACCGTGTAAATATCCCTTCATTCCTTGTCTAGGGATGCCTAAAAAAACACCTAGGATTCGAACAGATAAACCAATCGAATTTATAATAAATGTGATTGAAACCTTTCCAAGTCCATTAAGAATGCTAAGTAGTGTGGTATTAAGATAAAGAAACGGACAGATCCATGCTAGAGTTATGATAAATGTTCCAGCTGCTTTGCTCTTAAATAAAAATGAACCGATGAAAGGTCCAAATAAAAGAAAAAAGAGGCAACAGCTAAGACCAAGAATAAGGCAAGAACTAAAGGAGCGCACAATGAGTGAGTGAAGTTTTTTTAGATTCTTTGTTGCTTGACAACTAGCTATTTCAGGCATTAACAATACGGCCAAAGAATTAGTGATGGCAGATGGAAACAAAATACATGGAAGAGCCATCCCTGTCAAAACCCCATATAGACTAAGAGAATCTTTTACGTTATATCCATATAGTTGAAGGCGAGAGGGGATAGAGACACCTTCTACAGCTGTTAAAAAGGAAAGAATGATTCGATTTAAAGTTAGAGGAAAAGAAAGTGGAATCAATGCTTTTAGTTGCGCCAAAATAAGGAGAGGCGAAGAATGCGTGCATAGGTGAAAAGAGAATCCATTTAGTTGAATTATAGATAGTAAAGTGGAAGCTAATTCTCCTGAAATCAAACCTAGAATGGTAAATACGATTGGAGGTTGGTTAGTGTTCTTGCTGTAAAAATAACAAAGAAGGAGAACGGTGGCAATTCGAACAATTGGATCTACAATTTGAGAAACAGCAGGAATTTTAGCGTTTTTTATGCCATAGCAGTATCCAATTATACAGCTATGTATCGATGCGAACGGAATAGCGTAAGACAAAAGTTCGATTAATGGGGTACACCTTGAGTCGTGAAGAAAATGAGTGGCTATATACATGGCATGTTCTTGAAGGGTAAACAAACAAGTTAGAGAAAGTAAAAAACTAATTAAAAGTCCAGCTTGTAAAGTGCGCAGAGCTTCTATTTGTTTCCCTTGAGCAGATTTTTGAGCGACAGTGCGCGAAATTGCAGTTTCTAGTCCAGAAGAAGTTAGTGCGAAGCAAAAAGTGTAAATAGGGAAGATTAATTGATAGAGACCTACTCCTTCTTCGCCAAAAGTGTGGCTTAAAAAAATACGATAAAAAAATCCTAGAAGTCGGCAAAAAAAACCGGAGAATGTAAGTAAAAAAGTGCCTTTGATAAGAGTGTTTTTCTGTGACACGAGTGACACTCCTTATAAGATAGATGTTTTTACTAACATATTCAAAGTTGGTTCTTGACAGAACTATAAGCAAGTGTTATTCTACAAATGGAAATAAATCCTAGTATTTTAGTAGGAATTAACAAGATAGAAAGAGGGTGACAAATTGAAACTATCAACAAAGGGAAGATATGGGTTACGTGCCATGATTGATTTGGCGCAATATAGTACAAAAGAACCTGTTTCAATCACAAGTATCTCTGAAAGACAAGGAATTTCAGAACGATACCTAGAACAGCTGATGTCAAAGTTAAAAAAAGCCGGATTCATAAAAAGCATCCGTGGAGCGGGTGGTGGATATGTGCTAGCAAAAGATTTGAGTGAGATTTCAGTTGGAGATATCTTAAGAGCGTTGGA
>JARIEI010000044.1 GCA_029256845.1 Ruminococcus sp.
TCTGCATCCTATGGTGAAGCATTCTACAAAGCACAGGAAGCTGCACAAAGCCCACTACCATTAAGTGGAACTGTTCTGTTCTCCGTAAGTCGAAAAGACAAACCTGAATTAGTTGAAATCGCAACCCTCTTTGCAGAAGCTGGATTCCATATTCTTGCAACTGGTACAACCTATGACTTGATTCGTGAAAACGGAATCGAAGCGAAAAAGATTAAGAAATTATATGAAGGTAGACCAAATATTCTAGATGCAATTTCAAACGGAGAGATTGATTTAATCATCAATACTCCTGTTGGAAAAGATAGTATTCATGATGATAGCTACCTTAGAAAAGCAGCAATCAAAGGTAAAATTCCTTATATGACAACAATGGCTGCTGCTAGAGTTGCTGCAAAAGGAATTCATTATGTGAAAAAACATAGTGACAGTGAATTAAAATCACTTCAAGAGTTGCATCATGACATTGAATGTGCAACAAAGCACGCAAATAAATAATCTATCTTGCAGCTGAGCCTATGTGCTCAGCTGTTTTTATGCTATACTATTATCCGAAAATCAATCGGAAAAGGAGTGTTCATTATGAATGGAACAATAAAAAAAGTGGCCGCCATCCACGACCTCTCTGGTTTTGGACGATCTTCCCTCACGGCAATCATCCCCACGTTATCCACTATGGGCGTCCAAGTTTGCCCACTTCCCACAGCTATTCTTTCCAATCACACAGGAGGATTTGAAAGTTGTAGCTACATAGATCTTACCGACTCTATGGATGAATATATTGCTGCATGGAAAAAAAACAATCTCACATTTGACTGCATCTATTCTGGCTTTCTTGGTTCTTCCAAACAAATCGAAATCGTTTCTGATTTTATCGATTATTTTGGAAATAAAAAGAATCTAATCGTAGTAGATCCCGTCATGGGAGACAATGGCGTATTATATCGTTCCTTCACTTCTGACATTATTTCAAAAATGAAAACCTTAATTCGCAAAGCCGATATTATTACACCAAACTTTACAGAAGCCTCCTTTCTCCTTGGGATGGATACTCCACCAGAAAAGATTTCGGACGCAACTGCACGTAACTGGTTATTAAATCTTTCTGATCTAGGGCCTAAAATGGTTCTTATTACAAGTGTCCCTGATATGGAAAAAGAACAATATACAAATGTCCTTGCTTATGATCGTGAAAACAATATTTTTTGGAAAGTTGGGTGTCAATATATTCCTGCTTCTTATCCTGGAACTGGTGATACTTTCACAAGTGTTATAATCGGTAGTCTTTTACAAGGAGACAGCCTTCCTGTTGCTCTAGATCGGGCCACACAATTTATTTCACAATGCATCAAGGCCAGCTACGGATTTAATTATCCAAAAAGAGAAGGGGTACTCTTAGAAAAAGAACTTGGAATTTTAAATATGCCCGTTCTCATAAGTGGATATGAAATGTTATAATTTACAAAGTTTTTGTTATTGACAATTATTCTCAAATAGTTTATCATGATTTTATCGGGAGTTAGCTTGTGCTAACTCCCATCTAAAAGCCCTTTAGTTAGCTTATCCTAACTTTAATATACTCATTTGGGGGAGGGTCATATCAAGTTTTGAAAGGAGCAGACACATGAGAAGTCTTAGTGATGCAAAAGTAGGAGATACCGTAACAGTTGTAAAACTTCATGGGGAAGGCGCTGTAAAACGAAGAATCATGGATATGGGAATCACAAGAGGCGTTGAAATTCACATTCGCAAGGTTGCACCTCTTGGCGATCCAATGGAATTAAATATCCGTGGGTACGAACTTTCTGTTCGTAAAGCAGATGCACAAATGATTGAAATCAACGAATAGTATTTTTCGGAAAAAGAGAGGATGATTTTATGAGCATTAAAATTGCATTGGCCGGTAATCCCAACTGTGGAAAGACCACATTGTTCAATTCTTTGACCGGCTCTAACCAGTACGTAGGTAACTGGCCTGGCGTAACAGTTGAAAAAAAAGAAGGACGTTTAAAAGGAAATAAAGATGTCGTTATTCAGGATTTGCCTGGTATTTATTCTTTATCTCCATACACATTAGAAGAGGTAGTTGCAAGAAGTTACTTGGTAAACGAAAAACCAGATGCCATCCTTAATATTATCGATGGAACAAATATCGAGCGTAACCTTTACCTTACAACACAACTCATCGAACTTGGTTTGCCAGTTGTTATTGCTGTAAACATGATGGATTTAGTTCGCAAGAATGGGGATATCATTGATATTAAAAAACTTGGAAAAGAACTTGGCTGCGAAGTCATTGAAATTAGTGCCCTAAAAGGCGAAGGTGGCATGGACGCTGCGAAAAAAGCAGTAGAACTTGCTAAATCTCACAAAGTCGGAGAACACCCTCATGTGTTTACAGGAAGTGTTGAGCACGCAATTGCACATATTGAGGAATCTATTTCTGGTAAAGTAGATGCTACAACACTTCGTTGGTATGCAATTAAAGTATTCGAACGTGATGAACGTGTTCTTGAAACATTAAAACTTGATAAAGCACTTGCTGATCACTTAGAACAACACATTGCTGATTGTGAAACAGAAATGGATGATGATTCTGAAAGTATTATCACAAACCAGCGTTATAACTATATTGGAACTGTTGTAGAAAAATCTGTAAAGAAGAAAGCTTCCAAACATAGCCTTTCCACTTCCGATAAGATTGACCAGATCATCACAAACCGTGTATTAGCTCTTCCAATTTTTGCAGTGATCATGTTCCTTATTTACTCTATTGCAATGGGACCATGGAAGATTTCCATTGGTACAATGGCAACAGACTGGGCAAATGATGTACTCTTTGGAGAATGGGTTCCTGGATTCTTTGATAGCATCCTTTCTTCCCTTGGTGTAAGCGGATGGTTATATGGACTTATCATGGATGGTATTGTTGCCGGTGTTGGTGCCGTATTAGGTTTTGTACCTCAGATGTTGGTTCTCTTCCTACTTCTTGCTATCCTTGAAGATATTGGATACATGGCACGTGTTGCATTCA
>JARIEI010000026.1 GCA_029256845.1 Ruminococcus sp.
CCCAGGCATTTAGAAGTATTTATACATTTGGACCAACATTCCGTGCAGAAAATTCCAATACTACACGTCATGCAGCAGAATTCTGGATGATTGAGCCAGAGATTGCATTTGCAGATCTTGAGGATGACATGGATTTAGCAGAAGATATGTTGAAATATGTTATTTCTTACGTGTTAGAGAATGCGCCAGAAGAGATGAATTTCTTTAATTCTTTTGTGGACAAGGGACTTCTTGACAGATTGAAAAATGTTGTAGAATCTGATTTTGCTCGAGTTTCTTATACAGAAGCAGTCAAGCTTCTAGAAGAGAACAACGATAAGTTTGAGTATAAAGTTTCTTGGGGGGGTGATCTTCAGACAGAACATGAGCGTTATTTAACTGAGCAGATCTTTAAACGTCCAGTTTTTGTTACAGATTATCCAAAAGAAATTAAAGCATTTTACATGAAACTTAACGAAGATGGAAAGACAGTTGCAGCAGTAGACTGTCTCGTGCCAGGAATCGGAGAAATCATCGGAGGAAGCCAAAGAGAAGATGATTACGATAAGCTTTGTGAAAGAATGAAAGAGATGAGTCTGTCAGAAGAGGATTATAAATTCTATCTTGATCTTAGAAAATATGGTTCTACAAGACATGCAGGATTTGGACTTGGATTTGAAAGATGCGTAATGTATCTGACAGGTATGTCAAATATCCGTGACGTAATACCATTCCCAAGAACAGTAAATAACTGTGATTTATAAGAAGAGAAAAGAGACAGTGTAAAAAACATTGTTTAAGAATCATACAGAAGGACGTAACGAGATGAAAAGTTACGTCCTTTTGTGGCTTGAGATATAAGGAGAAGAAAGATGAAATTTATTCATATAGCGGATGTCCATTTAGGGGCATCTCCAGATGCCGGAAAAGCTTACAGTAAGAATAGACCAAAGGAATTATGGGAATCTTTCAAAAAAATCATTGAAATCTGCGAAACGGATCAAATTGATTTTTTATTAATTGCTGGAGATTTATTTCATCGTCAGCCTTTACGGAAAGATTTAAAGGAAGTAAACTATCTTTTTTCTACATTGACACACACGAAAGTGATTCTAATTGCGGGAAATCACGATTATATCAAAAAAGATTCCTTTTATCGGAGTTTTACATGGAATGAAAATGTGTTTCCTTTGTTTGGGCAAAATACGGAGTATGTGGAATTCGATGAATATAATCTTGCAATTTATGGATTTAGCTATTATGCGAAGGAAATTAAGGAAGAACGATATTCCTTTCATGCGCCAGGATATGAGAAGATAGAAATTCTTCTTGCTCATGGAGGAGATGAAAAACATATCCCGATCCGAAAAGAAGCATTGGCAAGGAGTGGATTTGATTATATTGCGCTTGGACACATACATAAACCACAAATTCTTTTGGAAAATAAGGCGGCTTATCCAGGTGCATTGGAACCGATTGATAAAAATGATGTAGGACAACATGGATATATCATGGGAGAAATTACAAAAAATGATGTGAAGATTGTATTTGTACCATTTGCATCTAGACAATACATTCATTTAAACATATCGGTTCATAAAAATATGACAAATGGAAGTTTAAAAGATCTTATAAAAAGAAAAATAGAAGAAAAAGGAACTCAAAACATATTTAAAATCACATTGATAGGGGAAAGAGACGTAGATTTACAATTTGAAACAGAAAGTCTTGATGCCTATAACAATATATTAGAAGTAATAGATGAAACGTACCCCGCATTTGATTATGAGGAATTGTATCTTAAAAACAAAGAGAATTTAATAGGATATTTCATGGACTGTATTGGGGATTGTGAGAAGGATACGGTAGAATTTTTGGCGTTACAAGAAGGGATACATGCACTTTTGGATTAGTGGAAAGAGAACGATATGGAGATTATAGAATTACATATAAAAAATTTTGGAAAATTTTCCGATCGCCATTTCTATTTAAATCGTGGAATTAATATTTTTTATGGCGAAAATGAATATGGGAAATCAACAATTTATGCATTTATAAAGGCAATGCTTTTTGGAATGGAGCGTGGACGGGGAAGAGCGGCTCTTTTTGATGAATTTAGTAAGTATGAACCATGGGAAAATCCTAATTATTATGCAGGGGTTATGCGATTTAAAAGTGGTGGAAAAACATTTCGGTTGGAGAGAAATTTTGACAGATATTCAAAAAAAGCAGTTTTGCTATGCGAGGATGATGGAGAAGAATTATCTGTAGAAGATGGTGACTTGGCAATGTTACTTGATGGGCTTACAAAGAAAAATTTTGAAAGCACTATTTCAGTCGGTCAACTTTGCGCAAAACCAGGAGCAGAGTTAGCAGAGGAGCTTCATAATTATGCTACTAATTATTATGAAACAGGAAGCAAAAGCCTAGATGTTTCAAATGCGTTTCATAAGCTTGAAGAAAAAAAGAAACTTTTAGACAAAGAAAAAAAGTTACTTTATCAAAAAAGAGAAAAACAAAGGGAACTACTAGAAAATGAATGCAGGTATATCACAAGAGAAATAGACAAGCTAAATAAAGAATTAGCCGAGTCAAAGCTGGAATTGCAAGAACGGAACCAATCGCTTGAAGAACATTATACCAATCCAAATAGAGCCAATTTAGAGACAAAAAAACATCCAGCTTTCATTTCTATTAGTTTTATAAGTTTAGGAATTGGAATGCTTCTGTTTTGGTTGAGAGGATTTTTGAAACTTCAGACAAATCTTCTTTTTGGGGCAATTGCGGTTATATTTTCCCTTGTGGGGCTAACAGGGATTGTGCTTTTTATGTTTCAAAGAAATAAAATTAAGAAGAAGCTAAGAAAGCCAGAAATAGGAGAAAACAAAGAAGCACTTTTGAAAGAGCAGATTCGAAAGCAAAAGTGGAGGAGCGCACATCTTACAGAGGAAAAAAGAGAAAAACAGGTACAATATCAGAATATTCTAGAGCAAATTGAAGAACAAAAAGGACCAAATGATCAAGAAAAAGTACTACAATTTAAGCGAGAGGCAATAGAACTTGCAGAGCATAAGATGAATGAGGCAGTACAAAAAATGAGTGGCGGTTTTGGAGGTGTACTTAACCGTAAGGCATCTAACGTACTTGCGACAGTTACAGAGGGCAAATACACGGACTTATTAGTGGACAGTGATATGAAGATGGCTCTTCTTTTTCAAGGTAAAAAAATACCAGTAGAACGCGTTTCTTCAGGGACGATAGAACAAGTCTACTTTGCACTTCGAATGGCAGTTACGGATCTTTTATTTGAGGAGCCTTTGCCTCTTATATTTGATGAAGCTTTTGCGTTTTATGATGATAAAAGATTAAAATCTACCTTAAAATGGTTGAGAGAACAGCCGCGACAAGTTATAATATTTACTTGTCAGAGACGTGAAATGGATATTGAAAGGATAGGCATATGAAAATAGATTTACCAAACAATGTGATTTCCATTATAAATAATCTACAAATGCACGGATATGAAGCATATGCAGTAGGGGGATGTGTCAGGGATTCTATATTGTGTAGGAATCCAGAAGACTGGGATATTACAACGTCTGCAAAACCAGAGAAAATCAAAGAACTTTTTAATAGAACGATTGATACAGGAATTGAACATGGAACGGTAACGGTTATGATTGGAAAAGAAGGCTATGAGGTTACCACCTATCGCATAGATGGGCAATACGATGATAGCCGTCATCCTAGAGAAGTTACATTTACCAAAAATTTGGAAGAGGATTTAAAGCGAAGAGATTTTACAATCAATGCCATGGCATATAATGATGAGGTGCGGTTAGTAGATATTTTTGGTGGAATGAAAGATTTGAATCATCATTTGATTCGTTGTGTAGGAGATCCGACCGAACGTTTTTCGGAAGATGCACTTCGGATTCTTCGAGCGGTACGATTTTCTGCTCAGCTTGCTTGTAAAATAGAGCCCATGACTGCAAGAGCAATCGAACATCTTGCTCCGACTCTTATTAATATTAGCGCAGAAAGAATACAGGTAGAACTCGTTAAATTACTTATGTCTGATCATCCAGAGATGCTTCAAGATGCCTATTCCCTTGGAATTACGAAAGTGATACTTCCAGAGTGGGATGCTATGGTTGGAGTAACGCAACGTACGCCACATCATCAGTATGATGTGGCGGATCATACATTACAAGCTTTGCGCAATGTTAAAAAAGATAAGATACTTCGACTTGTGATGTTATTCCATGATATGGGAAAACCGATGATGAAGACCACCGATGAAAGAGGAGTGGATCATTTTAAAGGTCATGCAATTGTGAGTGAAGAAATTGCAAGGACCGTTTTAAGACGCTTGAAATTTGATAATGACACCATTAAGAAGGTTACAAAGTTAGTATGTTATCATGACTATCGAATTGAGGCTACACCACAAAATGTACGTCGTGCAATGAATCGAATCGGTGTGGATTTATTTCCATATTATTTGGCAGTTCGAATGGCGGATGTGAAAGCCCAAAGTTCATACAAAAGACGAGAAAAAATTGAGAATATCATTGCTATGAGAGAGTTATACCAAGAAACGATTTTAAATGATGACTGTGTAACTTTAAGGCAATTAGCAATTACAGGTACACAACTTAAAGAACTTGGTATGCAACCGGGGCGACAGATGGGAGAGATGCTCTCAGAACTGTTGGAATTTGTTATTGATTACCCGGATATGAATACAGAAGAGAAGTTATCTGCGTATGTAAAAGAAAAATTAGAGATCTAGCATACAATAGCTGTCCCCTTCATACATTAGAAAGAGTTACGATTTGTAGGAACAGGGGGCAGCCATGAAAGAATATGAATTAGAAATTTTAGACCAATATGACTTAGGAATAAAAGGCACCCGCAAAATAAGGGGTGCGTTTTTTTGCGACACAAAAGAGGGGACGATGCTGTTGAAAGAAACGAAGGTTTCAGACAGGCGTGCCCTTTTAATGTATCAGATTCTAGAGGAACTTGAAAAAAACAAACATATGAAGTTGGATTTGCCAATTTATAACAAAGAGGGAACGTTAGTTACGACTTCTCGTTACGGGAAAAATTATATGATGAAAAATTGGTTTATTGGAAAAGAATGCGATGTCACAAATGAAATACAAATTCTACGGGCAGTGTCGGAATTGGCGAAATTGCATAAAGATTGGACATTTTCAGAACATGTTTTTTTGGAATCATCAGAGGATAATGAAGAGAATTTAGAACCTTTGATTGGTCGGCCGCTGCAAGAAGAGTTCTCAAGACACAATCGAGAAATGAAGAAAGTTAGGAATTATATTAGGAAAAGAGTTTCTAAAGGAAGTTTTGAGTTTCTTTATTTAGAAAATTTTGAAAAAATGTTTTGTCTTGCACAAAATATTACTGATAAACTAAAAAGTTTCGGGTGTGGAAGACTATATCAAAGAAGCATTGAGCAAAAAACTTTGGTGCATGGGGATTACAATTACCATAATATTTTATTTACCACAGCAGGAGCAGTGATAACAAATTTTGAACATGTAAGAATAGATGTTCAAGTTCATGATCTTTATTATTTTATGCGAAAAGTTCTTGAAAAAAATCAATGGAATTATGAACTTGGAATTGCAATGTTGCAAACCTATCATGAGCAAAGAAAACTTCAAAAAGATGAGGTAGAATACTTAGCTTTATGTCTTGCATACCCAGAAAAATTTTGGAAAATGGCAAGTACATATTATCATTCAAATAAAGCATGGATTCCAGAAAAGAACGTGGAAAAACTTCAAGTTGCAATTAGACAGACAGATCAACGGATAAAATTTTTAAACGATATATTCACTTTTCATTTACAACAGCCTGTTGTATAATGAGGACAGAGTATGAAATAGGAGGTACCAAAATGGAATACAAACAAAGATATGAAGAATGGTTGAATAACCCATATTTCGATGAGGCGACGAAAGAGGAACTTAGAAGCATCAAAGATGATGACAATGAGATGAAAGAACGTTTTTATACAGATCTTGAATTTGGTACAGCAGGATTAAGAGGAATTATTGGCGCAGGTACCAATCGTATGAATATTTACACAGTAAGAAAAGCAACACAGGGTCTTGCAAACTACATTACAAAAAGCGGAAATGAAAAAAAAGGAGTTGCAATTGCATATGATTCACGCCGTATGTCACCAGAGTTTGCACAAGAGGCAGCACTATGTTTGGCGGCGAATGGGATTAAAGCCTATATATTTGAATCACTTCGACCAACTCCAGAATTATCTTTTGCTGTTAGAAAGTTAGGATGTATTGCAGGGATCAATATTACAGCAAGTCACAATCCACCAGAATATAATGGATACAAAGTATATTGGGAAGATGGAGCACAGATTACACCTCCACATGATAAAGGAATTATGGCAGAGGTAAAAGCTGTAGAAGATTATACGACAATGAAAAGTATCTCTTTAGAAGAGGCAAAATCATTAGGACTTTACGAAGTAATTGGAAAAGAAATTGATGACGCATACATAGCAGAACTAAAAAAACAGATTCTTCACCAAGATGCCATTGATGCAGTTGGAAAAGAACTAAAAATTGTTTATAGTCCACTCCATGGCACAGGAAATATTCCGGCCCGTCGCATTTTAAAGGAACTGGGATTTGAAAATGTTTATGTTGTAAAAGAGCAGGAGTTGCCAGATGGCGAGTTCCCAACAGTTTCTTACCCAAATCCAGAAGCAGAAGAAGCATTTGAATTGGGGCTTAAGTTGGCAAAAGAAGTGGATGCTGATATTGTGCTTGCTACAGATCCAGATGCTGATCGTCTCGGTGTGCGAGTGAAAGATAAAAATGGGGAATACCATGATTTAACAGGAAATATGTCAGGATGTTTACTTGCAGACTATGAAATTGGACAGAGAAAAGAATTACAAGGGCTTCCAGAGGATGGATATTTGATCAAAACAATTGTGACTTCCAATATGGCAGATGCGATTGCAAGCTACTATCAGACAGGGTTAATTGAAGTTCTTACAGGGTTTAAATATATCGGACAACAGATTTTAGGATTTGAGACAACAGGAAAAGGAACATATTTATTTGGATTTGAGGAGAGTTATGGATGTCTGATTGGTACACATGCTAGAGATAAAGACGCTATTGTAGCTACGATGGCTCTTTGTGAAGCGGCTGCTTATTATAAGACAAAAGATATGACTCTTTGGGATGCAATGATTGAATTATATGAGCGATATGGATACTATAAAGATGATATTCAGGCAATTACATTAAAAGGAATTGAAGGACTAGAAAAAATTCAAGAAATTCTAGAAACATTGCGTAAAAATCCACCAACACAGATTGCAGGATACAAAGTAGTTGAAGCAAGAGATTATAAAGCAGACACTGTAAAGAATATGGAGACAGGAGAAGTTACAACAACAGGACTTCCAAATTCCAATGTTCTTTACTATGACCTTACAGATGGCGCTTGGTTATGCGTACGACCTTCAGGAACAGAGCCAAAGGTAAAATTCTACTATGGAATTAAAGGAACATCCCTTGAAGATGCAAGTGCAAAATCAGAAGTCATGGGAAAAGAAGTGCTTTCCATGATTGAAAAAATGTTATGATTTTCCCGAAAAGATAAGCAAAATGGTATAATCTAAGGAAATGTAGAGTGAAATATAGATAAAATCCTTGACAAAGATAAGGGAAACAGTTATAACAATATTTAAGGAAAACCACAGTTAAGGGGTTTTTGTGCATATTTTGAACTGGAGTATATTACGCTCCAGTACAAAAAGAAGGAGGAATTTATCTATGAATAAAACAGAATTTATAGCAGCAATGGCTGAAAAAGCAGATATTTCAAAAAAAGATTCTGAAAAAGCTTTAAAAGCATTTATCGAAGTTGTATCTGAAGAATTAAAAAAAGGTGAAAAGATTCAGTTAGTAGGATTTGGAACATTCGAAGTTAGCGAAAGAGCAGCAAGAGAAGGAAGAAATCCACACACTGGAGAAACAATGAACATTGCAGCTTGCAAGGCTCCAAAGTTCAAAGCTGGAAAAGCATTAAAAGATGCTGTGAACGCTTAAGTAGTATCAGTTGTTTTAGAAAATGAAATGAAAGCACTTATGATGTCCGCATTATAAGTGCTTTTTTATAAATTAAGAAAGTGAGAAAAAATGCGATTAGATAAATTTTTAAAAGTTTCTAGATTGATTAAAAGACGTACCGTGGCAAATGAAGCTTGTGATGCAGGAAGAGTTAAGGTAAATGAAGCGGTGGCAAAAGCATCTGTCAAAGTGAAAGTAGGAGATATTATTGAAATTCAATTCGGTACAAAAACAGTAAAAGTGGAAGTGCTGATGATTCAAGAAACAACAAAGAAAGAAGATGCAAAAGAAATGTTCCGCTATTTGTAATGCTACATTTTCTTTTCTAGGAATAATCAAACCCTCTTTTTCATATACATATTAAAGTATAGTGAAAGGGGAATAGCTATGGAAGAAAGGCAAGCGCCAAAGGCACACAAAGTAGTTTTTAATAATCGAAAAAGTGGCATGGTCACAGGAGTCGTCGACGTTATTTCATTTGATTTAAATGAAGTGTTACTTCAAACGGAATTAGGATTGCTGACGGTGAAAGGAACAGATCTACATGTAAATCGATTGAATTTAGAAAAGGGAGAAGTGGATTTGGCGGGAAACGTTGATAGCCTTGTATACTCAGGTACCAATCAGACAACACGTCAAGAGGATGGCTTTTTTGCAAAATTATTCAAATAGGTAGATAAGATGTTTGATGTAGGAAAAGAATTTTTCATTTTTGTTTATGCAGGCTTTAGCGGAATGTTTCTGATGCTCTTGTATCAGTTTTTGCAGTTGGTTCGTTGTTTGATATCCCATAAGATGTGGATTGTAAATTTGGAGGATCTTCTTTTTTGGTTTTTTACCTCCTTCTATTTATTCCATCAGATGTATAAAACGACGAATGGGAGTATTCGTTGGTTTTTTGTGGTCGGAATATTCCTGGGAATTGGAATTATTTCATATGGTTGTTTTGTGGGAAGAAAGAATATTAGAAATAAGAAAAATCTTGAAAAGAAAAATAAGAACAGATAAAATAGAATCAAGAGATTCAAAAAAGTTAGGTGAATAAAATGAAAAATAATCAAAAGCGTACACAGGCAAGACCCAAAAGACCACAATATGCTTTGGGACGTTATCGTCGAAGTGCAATGCTTGTTAGCATCGTATTTGTTTTTCTTGTAGGAATACTTTTAATCAATGCCTTCAATCTTAAGAAGAAAAAGGAAGTTTATAAGCAACAGCAGAAAGAACTTCAGATTCAAATTGATGCGCAAAAACAAAGAACAGAGGAAATTAACGAGTTAAAGGATTACGTACAGACGGAAGAGTTTGAAAAAGAAATTGCCGAAGAAAAGTTAGGTCTTGTTGATCCAGATGAAATTATATTTAAACCAGTAAAATAAAAGAAATTACAGAAGAGAAGCTCCGGAAAATCCGGGGCTTTTATATTTGTCATAAAATTACATCAACTAGAATAGATGAACAGGAGGAAAAAAATGAGTGATGGACAAGCCTTACATACCAGTCCTTATGTAGTTCAGATTGAGAAGTTTGCGGATTCGCTGAAACGATTATCTCAAATTTACATTGGACTTGAAGGAAAAAAGAAATGTTTTACAAATGAGGAAATTGAACTTATTTTTGAACATGTAAAAGAAAAGGTGTGCCAAAAATGTGAAAAATGTGAATGGTGTCTAAAAGACAATATTGTACATACTTGTCAAATGGAATACGAATTACTTGCGGCTATTGATCGGTATGGAAATGAATTGAATACAGAGACAAAAAGGAATTTGCAGGCGAAATGTATCCGTGCTCCGCGGTTTCTAAGAGAAACGTTAGAAGCGTTTCATGAAGCCAGGCAAAATATGATGTGGACAAATAAAATGGCACAAAGTCGAGAAGGTTGTGCAGCACAAATGAATACATTTGCGGATATGCTAAAAGTGACAGCAAAAGAGTTAGAAGACAGTGTTTTTGTGGACGAGCGTATGGAAAAACGAGTGATGGAAGCATTGAGAAGATTAGGCCTTCGTGTGTTAAGTGTTAATCTATTAATTAATAAAGACGGAAAGTATGAGGTCCAACTTATTGCACGTGCGATGAATAAGGAATGTGTAACAACGAAAGAGGTGCTTGGTGCGATTTCAGAAACACTGGGAAGGAAATTTGTTTTGGACCATGAAAATTATCCGATTGTAGGGCGAGAGTATACGACTATTTCCTGTATGGAGGGGCCAATCTATGACACCTTGCAAGGAATTGCAAAAATAGGAAAAGGATGTAGTCAAATCTCAGGGGATAACTTTACAATGATGGAACTTCCAGGTGGAAAACAAGGGGTTGCACTTTCAGATGGAATGGGTTCAGGAGAAACGGCATGTAAAGAAAGTACGTTGGTAATAGAACTTTTAGAAGAACTATTAGAAGCTGGTTTTCCGGAAAAGATGGCCATTCAAATGATTAATTCTACGTTGGTAATGGGAAGAGAAGAACTTCGGTTTTCGACAATTGATTTAAGTGTTTTTGATCTTTATACTGGGGAATGCGAAATCATTAAAGCAGGAGCATCTACTACATTTATCAAAAAGAAAGACAAAGTAGAGCTCCTTACATCAACGAGTTTACCAATCGGAGTTTTACATACCATTGAATTGGATTCAATCGTTCGACAGTTGGAAGATGGGGATTTTGTGATCATGGTCACAGATGGTATTATGGATGCACTTCCAGTAGGAGAACAAGAGATTATTCTAGAAACAATTATACGTGGGACAAATCTTAATAACCCAAAAGATCTTGCGCATCATATTTTAGAGCAAATAATAAATTGGAATGAGAAACCGCCAATGGATGATATGACTGTTTTGGTAGTAGGAATATGGAAGAGATTGTAGAATACCTTGCATTCGAGGGGAAAATTCGCTATAGTTGATATATGATGAAAAAAATAGAGCAGTTTATTGAACAAAATCATATGATCGAAAATGGAGATAGGATTATTGCGGGTATATCGGGTGGTGCAGATTCGGTATGCCTGCTTTTTGTACTATTGGAGCTTCAAAAAATATATGATATCGAGATTATTGCGGTACATGTCAATCATTGCATTCGCGGAGACGCAGCGTTAGAAGACGAAAAGTTTACCGTAAATTTGTGTGATAAACATCACATTAAGTGCCTTGTTTTTCGTAGAGAAGTAGAACGAATAGCGAAAAGCAGGAAGCAATCTGTAGAGGAGGCAGGTCGTGATGTGCGAAGGGAAGCATTTTTTGAAGCACTAAAGGAGGAAAAAGGAACAAAGATTGCAATGGCTCACCACCAAAATGATAATGCAGAAACATTTTTGATGAATTTAGCCAGAGGAACTGGATTGAAGGGGTTAGGAGGGATCCGTCCGGTCAATGGTAAGGTGATTCGTCCACTTCTTTGCATGACAAGGGAGCAGATTGAGCAGTTTGTTAAAGAAAAGCACTGTGGGTGGTGTACAGATGAGACGAACAGTGAGCAAACATATACGAGAAATAAAATCAGGCATTCCGTTCTTCCAGTGCTCGAACAACAAGTTAATTTACATGCTGTTCAACACATGAATGAAACGATGGAACAATTACGTCACATATGGTCATATATGGAATCTCAGACAAAGATAGCCATGGAAAGTTGTGTAGAACAAAAAGAGAAAGGAAACCTTCAAATCAGAAAGCAGAATTATGAACAACTTCATGAAGTGATAAAGTCTATGGTAGTAAAGGAGTGTCTCAATCAAGTTGCTGGCGAGCAGAGAAATCTTACAGCTGCACACATTGATGCCGTTATGCAGCTTATGCAAAAACAATGTGGAAGAAGTAGAAATCTTCCCTACGAGGTAGAGGCAATTCGTAACTACGAAGGCATATTATTACGACGAAAAAAGCAGAACGTTGACCCAATGATGGAATCCATTGCTTTAAATATACCAGGGAAGACAGTGATTCCACAGCAAAACATAATCATTACGTGCACGTTACACGAAGTAGATGAAATTATAATGGACGAGATCCCACAAAAACCCTACACGAAATGGTTCGACTATGATATAATAAAGGGTAACCTGACGGTGAGAAGTAGGCGTGCAGGGGACTATATCGTGATTGATAAGATGGGAAGAACGCAAAAGATAAAATCTTATTTTGTCAATGAAAAAATACCGGCAGAGCACAGAAATTTGATTCCATTAATCTGTGATGGTGAAGAAGTGATATGGATTGTAGGTTATCGTATGGGTAACGCGTGCCAGGTGGTCAAAACGACGAAGAAAATACTTGAGATAACGGTAATGGAGGAAAAAGAAAATGTCAGAAAAGATTAGTGTATTAGTATCAGAAGAAGACGTGACAAAGAGATTAAAAGAACTCGGTGAGCAAATTAGCAAAGATTACGAAGGAAAAGAGATTCACATGATCTGTATTTTAAAAGGCGGGGTATTCTTTATGGTAGATCTCTCCAAAAGAATCAGTGTTCCAGTTTCCTTAGATTTTATGAGTGTAAGTAGTTATGGAAATGGAACGAAATCAAGCGGAGTGGTACGTATTGCCAAAGATTTAGATGAATCTATTGAAGGTAAAGATGTGCTGATTGTAGAGGACATTATTGATTCTGGAAGGACATTATACTATTTGATGGACATTTTAAAAAAACGTAATCCAAAGAGCATTCGTTTATGCACGTTGTTAGATAAACCAGAAAGAAGAGAAAAAGACGTAAAAGTTGATTATGTAGGATTTGAAATCCCAGATGAATTTGTAGTTGGTTATGGGCTTGATTACGCTCAGAAATATAGAAACCTTCCATACATCGGTGTGGTTGAAGGCGTAGAATAGGAAGGAGAACATATTATTGGAAAATAAAAAAAGTAAGGGAATGGGGGGAGCAGCATTTCTTGCATTCTTGGTAATTGTATTTCTTGCTCTTTGGGGCACAAATCGTATGCAAGTAAAGAATCAAGAGATGACTTATCAAAGCTTTGTGAAAGAAGTGAAAAATGAGAATGTAGAGAAAGTGCTGATTCGCCCAAATAAGGTTGTTCCTACCGGAGTAATTACAGTTGCTTTAAAAGACGGAAAAGCAGTTAAGACAGTTAATGTATCCGATGTAAAAGAAGTGCAAAATCTATTAGAAGATCAGGTAGATTATCGTATGCTTGATATCCCACGTGATTCTTGGATCACTACCATTTTGATGCCGATTCTTATCACATTTTTAGGAGTCATACTTTTGTTTTTCCTTATGAACCGTCAAAGTGGTGGAGCTGGTAATAAGGCCATGAATTTTGGAAAAAGTAGAGCGAGACTGACTACTGATGCGGACAAAAAAGTGACATTTGCAAATGTGGCAGGATTAAGAGAAGAGAAAGAAGAGCTGGAAGAAATCGTAGATTTCTTGAAATCTCCAAAGAAATACATTCAAGTGGGCGCTAGAATTCCAAAAGGTGTGTTATTAGAGGGACCTCCAGGTACAGGTAAGACACTGCTTGCTAAGGCTGTTGCTGGAGAAGCGAAAGTTCCATTTTTCAGTATTTCTGGTTCTGATTTTGTAGAGATGTTTGTTGGTGTTGGAGCATCACGTGTACGTGATTTGTTCCAAGATGCCAAGAAAAATGCACCTTGCATTATTTTTATTGATGAGATTGATGCAGTAGGAAGACAAAGAGGAAGTGGACTAGGTGGTGGACACGATGAGCGAGAACAAACACTCAATCAACTTCTTGTAGAGATGGATGGATTTGGTGCAAATGAAGGAATTATTGTGATTGCAGCTACCAATAGAAAAGATATTCTTGACCCTGCTATTTTGCGTGCAGGACGCTTTGACCGTACAGTAATGGTTGGCCGTCCAGATGTGCAAGGTAGAGAAGATATTTTGAAAGTGCATGCAAAAAACAAACCAATGGGTGATGATGTTGATTTGAAACAAATTGCACAAACAACTGCAGGATTTACAGGAGCAGATCTTGAGAACCTGTTAAATGAAGCGGCAATTTTGGCTGCTAAAGAGGGAAGAATGTACCTTCAACAAGCGGATATACGCCATGCATTTATAAAAATAGGAATTGGCCCTGAAAAGAAAAGTCGTGTTATTTCAGAAAAAGAACGCCGTATTACGGCGTTTCATGAATCAGGTCATGCAATTTTATATCATCTACTTCCAGATGTTGGACCTGTGTACAGTGTTTCCATTGTTCCTACAGGGGCAGCAGGCGGATATACGATGCCTCTTCCAGAAAAGGACGATATGTTTAGTACAAAAGGGCAGATGTTACAAGAAATTATTGTCTCTTTAGGAGGACGCGCAGCAGAAGAAAAAGTGTTTGATGACATTACAACAGGGGCTTCCCAGGACATCAAACAAGCAACTGCTTTAGCAAAATCTATGATTACAAAGTTTGGAATGTCCGAAAGACTTGGACTTATTAACTATGACAATGATAACGATGAAGTTTTCATTGGACGTGACTTTGGACACTCTTCTCGTGGATATGGGGAAAAAGTGGCTAGTACCATTGATGAAGAAATCAAGCGTATCATTGATGAATGTTATGTAAAGGCAAAGGCAATGTTGGAAGAATATAGTGGTGTTTTATATGATTGTGCTGAATTGTTGCTTGAAAAAGAAAAAATCACAAGAAGCGAATTTGAAGCTCTATTTGACAACGCAGAGAGCTAAAATAGAATGCAATGCTTAACTCAAAGGAGGTTTCTATGAACAAGGACGCACTGTTTAGTGATGCAACGTCCAATTATATGATTCCAGCAGAACCAGCAGAATACGAAAAAGTAAAGATTCGATTTCGTACAGCAAAGGAAGATGTAGATGATGTATATTTATATACAAAATCGGGAACTTTTCGGATGCATAAAATTTTATCGGAAGAAGTGTTTGATTATTACGAAATCGAGTGGCAGTTAAAAGATCAGCCATTTGGATATTGTTTTCAAGTGAAGAAAGCAAATGAAATCTGTTTCTATGACCGCTGTGGCGTGGCAAAAGAGTATCAGCCCTATTATTCCTTTCTGATTGTTCCAGGCTTTTCTACACCGGATTGGGCAAAAGGTGCAGTTATGTATCAGATATTTGTGGATCGTTTTTATAATGGGGATCCCCATAATGATGTGGAAAATGGGGAATATATCTACATTGGTCAGCCATGTGAAAAAGTGGAGAATTGGAAAGAACTTCCAAAGCCTATGGATGTTAGAAGGTTTTATGGAGGAGATCTCCAGGGCGTCATGGACAAGCTTGATTATTTAGAAGATTTGGGAATCGAAGTGATTTATTTTAATCCACTCTTTGTTTCTCCATCCAACCATAAATATGATATTCAAGATTATGATTATATTGATCCGCACTATGGGAGAATTGTTGATGATGGTGGGGACACACTACCACAATGGGCAACAGATAACGTCAGCGCAACAAAATACCAGAAGCGTACAGGAGATAAGGAAAATCTAGAAGCAAGCAATCGTCTTTTTATAAAACTAGTCAAAGAAATGCATAAAAGAGGAATGCGTGTCATTTTAGATGGTGTGTTTAATCATTGTGGATCTTTCAATAAGTGGATGGATAAGGAACGAATTTACGATCAACAGGCAGAATATGAAAAGGGTGCATTCATAAGCAAGGATAGTGTGTACAATAGTTTCTTTCACTTTAACAATCAAGACCCGTCGGCATGGCCTTATAATACGAGCTATGATGGATGGTGGGGACATGATACGTTACCAAAATTAAATTACGAAAGTTCTCCAAAATTGGAGCAGTATATTATTGATATTGGAAAAAAATGGGTATCGCCACCATTCAATGTGGATGGGTGGCGTTTGGATGTTGCTGCTGATTTAGGATATAGTAATGAATACAATCATATGTTTTGGAAGCGTTTTAGAAAAGAAATAAAAGCTGTAAGACCAGATGCTTTGATTTTAGCAGAACACTATGGAAATCCAACAGAGTGGCTCATGGGAGATGAATGGGATAGTGTAATGAACTATGATGCATTTATGGAGCCGGTAACCTGGTTTTTAACAGGGATGGAAAAACACAGTGATGAGCAAAGAGAGGAATTATGTGGAAATTCTTATAACTTTGTAAATACAATGAATCATTTTATGGCTAGTATGCTTACTTCATCTTTGCAAGTGGCTATGAATGAATTGTCAAATCACGATCATTCTCGTTTTCTAACAAGAACCAATCATGTAGTAGGAAGAGTGGAGTCAAAAGGAAGTAAAGCTGCGGAAGAAGGAATTAATAAGGCGGTTATGAGAGAGGCGGTTGTTCTTCAGATGACGTGGGTGGGAGCACCTACAATTTATTATGGAGACGAAGTTAGCTTATGCGGATTTACAGATCCAGATAGTAGACGAACATATCCATGGGATCATCAAGATAAGCAGATGCTCAGATTTCATCAAGAATTAATTCGTATTCACAAGCAAGAGAAATCCATAAAAAAAGGATCTTTGCGGATGTTATATTGGGAAGATGATGTAATTGCTTATGCTAGGTTTGCGGAAGATAACCAAATCGTTGTTATTTTAAATAATAGTGAAGAATTAAAAGAGATCACAGTTCCTGTGTGGATGGCGGAAGTTCCAATGAAAGGGCGAATGGAACGTTTAATCTATACTTATGAAGAAGGGTATACGACAGCTCCAGATGATTATATTGTGGAAGATGGAGAGGTTGTTTTAAATATGGGACGACATTCAGCGGTAATCATGAGAACGAAGAAAAAACAAGGACTTTTAGATCGAGAGATTCCATGTAGTTAGAAGAAGGATTATTGGAACGAGGAATTTCTTTATAAATAAGGGGCAGATGCGACTTATGTAAGTTGCATCTGCCCCCTAAAACTATACGCTCTTTTATTTGGTTAAAACTTCTACCCCATCTTCTGTGACTAAGACCATGTACTCAATTTGCGCCGATAGTCCATCGTCAATGGTGTATACAGTCCAATCATTATCTTCATCCACAAAGAAGTCAGGACTTCCTTCATTGATCATAGGCTCAATCGTAAACATCATACCAGGAACGAGAAGCATTTCGCTACCTTTTGGAGTAACATAACTAACAAACGGCTCTTCATGAAATTGAAGGCCAATTCCGTGTCCACCAATATCTTCTACAACAGAATAACCATTCTTTTGTGCATGAGTGTTAATGGCATCAGCAATATCTCCTAAATGTCCCCATGGTTTTGCAGCCGCTAATCCCAATTCTACACACTCTTCGGTGACACGTACAATTTTTTCGGCACGTTCTGAAACTTGACCAATCTTAAACATTCTAGAAGCATCTGAAAAATATCCGTCTAAAATTGTAGAAACATCTACATTTATAATATCTCCTTCTTCTAAAATACGGTTTTCATCAGGAATTCCGTGGCAAACTTCATTATTTATAGAGGTGCAAACACTTTTAGGAAATCCTTCGTAATTAAGAGGTGCAGGAATTCCACCATGTGAGGTAGTAACGTCGTAAACGATTTTGTTGATTTCTTCAGTACTTATACCAGCACGAATCTTTTTAGCAACTTCATCTAATACTAGGGTGTTAAGCGCGGCACTTGCTTTAATCTTTTCAATCTGCGCAGGTGTCTTTAGTAATTTGCGTTTTGGAACAATCTCTCCTTTTTCCGCATGAAACTGCATTTTTTCTTCAATAGCCATGTGGCATTTTTTGTATTTTTTTCCACTGCCACACCAGCAAAGTGCATTTCTTTCCATGAAAACACATCTCCTTATATTAACATTAGTGGATTATGATCCGCTTTTTACTAAAATAATGATTATTTTAAATCTCTTTCATTCTATCACACCAAAAAATAAAATACCATAATATAATTAAAATGTCTGTCTATAGATAAAAAATAGGCAGATACCAAAGAGAGGATCTTAGTATCTGCCATTAAGAGTAAAACTGTAGTAATTAAAGAATGTCGTTTCGTTTGATGTAACCTGGTTGATTTACAGAAGCAATAATTTCATCTGCATGGATGACATTAGCGGCTTTGTCAACAACTTGATTTTCCAAATGAACATTTTTTCCTATTACCGCTCGTGGAAGAAGAATACAATTTTTTATGACAGCACCTTCTTCAATGATACATCCACGACCAATTACGGAATTTTCTACGGTACCCGCAATTGTACAGCCGTTTGAAATTACAGATTGTTTCACGCTGGCGGAATGGGCATATTTTGTAGGACAAGAATCATTCGTGCGTGTATAGATAGGCCAGTCTTTATCGAATAAAGATTTTGTAGTATCATAATTAATTAAAGAAAGATTGGCATCAAAATAGCTTTTAAAATCTGTGATTGTTGCAAAGAAGCCTTCATGAGGAGCTGCTAAAACATTTAACTTGTCACATTGATTATTTACAATTTGAGCAAGTGTAAACATAGAGGAAGTGCTTTGAGCTTTTTTGATTAATTCAATAAATAGTGTTGTTTTCATAATATAAGTGTCCATAAAAATATGCTGATTGGCTTGGATGCCACGATTTTTATGAATAGAAAGAACACCTTTTTGTGGATTTAAGTCAAGATAGTCACAGTTCAAAAATTTCTCTTTTGCTTGGTCGGTGGTATGATAAAGCAAAGTGATATCTGCACCAGATTCGATGTGTCTGTCGATTAAAGTATCAAAATTTTGTATATAAACCATATAGCTAGGAAGAATGACAACATACGGTTCAGACATTCGTTCAATACATTCAAGATTTTCCGCAAATGAAGCAATGTCTGTATTGTAGATTTTGTTGTCACAGTTATTTGAGGTGAAAAGTGTACGAAGTTTCCCACTTTTTGAGTTGATGTTATAGTTACGTCCTGTGCCGATATGTTCTACAAGTGAGCGAGGGTTATTGCGAATATAAACTTGAATTTGTTCAATTTCGCTATTGCTTAAATTTGAAATAGGAAAATCTATTACTCTATATCTTCCTAGGAAAGAAAATGCGCCGATGGTACGGTAAGATTGAAGACCTTGTACCCAGATGTGATTTCCAGCAGGATTTATGATTCCAAATGCTTTTTTCATCTTATGCTTCCCCCTTTACATTTTTAGAAACCAGTTCAATGTGTTCGCTATTATCAGACCCTACGATTGCATTTTTCCCAATGCGAACACCGTCTGCAACAAGCGCACGTGTTACAACGGCTCCTTCTTCTACGGTTGCTCCTGGCATAAGAACACTATCAATCACCTGAGCCCCAGTATGTAAAATTGCTCCTGTAAATAAGACAGAATTCTTCACAGAACCATTGACGGCACACCCCTCTGTGATGAAAGCGTGATTAATGGTCGCGTTTGGACCAATGTAATGAGGAAGCGTATATCCATCTTCTGTATAAATTTTCCAAGAATCATCATTTAGATCTAATGTATTGTTGTCATCTAGTAAATCCATATTTGCTTCCCACAAGGAATCAATCGTTCCTACATCTTTCCAATATCCACTAAATTCGTATGCATATAGATCCTTTCCATTGTTGAGCATGGTAGGAATAATATCTTTTCCAAAGTCGTGATTGGAAGATTCGTTCTTCATGTCGCAAACAAGCATTTCTCGCAAGAGTTTCCAATTGAAAATGTAAATGCCCATAGAAGCAAGGTTGCTTTTTGGTTCGGACGGTTTTTCCTCAAATTCTACAATTCGTCCTGTTTCTTTGTTGGTATTCATAATACCGAATCGACTAGCTTCTTTCATAGGAACTTCAATAACAGCAATCGTTGCATCTGCATGACGCTCTTGATGAAATGCAAGCATCTTTGAGTAATCCATCTTATAAATATGATCTCCAGAGAGAATTAAAACGTATTCTGGGGAAAAAGAATCAATAAAGTCAATATTTTGGGAAATTGCATCAGCAGTGCCTCTATATACATCCAACCCGGCATCTGCTTTTTCGCGAGGTGGTAATACATATACCCCACTATTGACAGTGTCAAGGCCCCAACGTCGTCCAGCAGCCACATAGCTATTTAATAGAATGGATTCATATTGTGTGAGTACACCAACTACATCAATACCACTATTTGCGCAGTTGCTTAATGGAAAATCTACAATGCGATACTTACCCCCATATGAAACTGCTGGTTTAGCTACTTTGTTTGTTAAATCGTGCAAGCGAGATCCTCTGCCGCCGGCTAAGATCATAGCTAACATACTGTTATGCTTCATAATGTATCCTCTCTTTCATAGTACTTGATTATATTGTACATTTAATTCCTAGAAAAGACAACGACTTTGTCTGAAAATAGAATGCTTTTTTTTATATTTTAACAAAATATATAGATTTCTTTTGAAAACACAAAAATTACAAGAGTGTGATTTAGAAGTCTTGTTCCAGAAAGAAAAATAGAGTATATTTATTATATTAGACGGATGGAGAAATAAAGGAGGATGATTTCATGTTAAGAATAGGAATGCTTACAAGCGGAGGAGATTGCCAGGCACTAAATGCAGCAATGCGAGGCGTTGTCAAAGGGGTATGTTCGAAGTGTGATGACGTAGAAATCTATGGATTTCAAGATGGATACAAGGGACTAATCTATGGAAATTTTGAAATGCTCTCTTCCAAAGATTTTTCCGGTATTTTAACAAGAGGAGGAACGATTCTTGGAACATCTCGTCAGCCGTTTAAACTTATGCGAGTTCCAGATGAGAATGGACTTGATAAAGTAGAGGCTATGAAACATACTTATCATAAATTATGTTTGGACTGTCTTGTGATTCTCGGAGGAAATGGAACACATAAAACAGCAAATCTGTTACGTGAAGAAGGGTTGAACATTATTACACTTCCAAAGACGATTGATAATGATTTGTGGGGAACAGACATGACGTTTGGATTCCAAAGCGCCGTGGATATTGCCACTGATACCATAGATCGAATTCATACGACTGCAACTTCACATAGTCGTGTTTTTATTGTGGAAGTGATGGGACATAAAGTTGGGCATGTGACATTACATGCAGGAATTGCAGGAGGAGCAGATGTTATTCTGTTACCAGAAATACCATATGATATTGAGGTGATCGTAGATGTCATTCAAAATCGATCCAAGGCAGGAAAAGCATTTACGATTATCGCAGTCGCAGAAGGAGCAATTTCTAAAGAAGATGCAAAGTTAAAGAAAAAAGAGTACAAAGAAAAACTTGCAAATAGGAAGGATCCGTCAATTGCATATGAACTGGCAGAACAAATTCGTGAACGCACAGATAAAGAAGTGCGAATTACGGTACCTGGACATACGCAAAGAGGAGGATCTCCTTGTCCATTCGATCGTGTATTTGCTACGAGAATGGGAGCGGCAGCTTCTGAACTGATTTTAAAGAAAGAGTATGGATATATGATTGGTAACAAAAACGGAAAGACCATAAAAGTACCCCTTCAGGATGTGGCAGGCAAACTTAAATATGTTGACCCAGAGTGCGGACTTATTAAAGAAGCCAAGATGGTTGGGATTAGTTTTGGAAGTTAAAATATAGAAATAGAGGTGTAGAACATGTCGTATACGGCGCTTTATAGGAAATTTCGTCCTTCTGAATTTGAAGATGTAAAAGGACAAGATCATATTATTACAACATTACAGAACCAGATTAAGGCAAACCGAATCGGCCATGCGTATCTTTTTTGTGGGACAAGAGGAACAGGAAAAACAACAGTAGCTAAGATTTTTGCCAAAGCTGTTAATTGTGAACATCCAGTCAATGGTAGTCCGTGTGGAGAATGCAAAATGTGCCAATCCATTGCAGCAGGAACCTCTATGAATGTAATCGAAATTGATGCGGCGTCTAATAATGGAGTAGATAACATTCGTGAAATTCGTGAAGAAGTAACCTATCGTCCAACAGAAGGTAAATACAAAGTTTACATTATTGATGAAGTACATATGCTATCTCCTGGAGCTTTTAATGCACTTTTGAAAACATTAGAAGAACCGCCAGAATACGTCATTTTTATTCTTGCTACAACAGAAAGACATAAAATTCCAATCACAATCTTATCCCGTTGTCAACAATATGACTTTAGAAGAATTGGAATTGATACGATCACAGATCGTTTACGTGAGTTGATGGACATAGAGCAAGTGGACGTTGAGGAACGAGCATTGCGTTATGTTGCTAAAGTAGCAGACGGCTCCATGAGGGATGCTCTTAGTTTGATCGATCAGTGCATCGCTTTTTATCTGGGGCAAAAATTGACATATGAACATGTTCTAGAAGTACTAGGCGCAGTGGATACAGATGTGTTTAGCAAATTGCTTCGAAAAGTATTGAAAAGGGAAGTGACGGAAACACTTGAAATCGTAGAACAGTTGGTGATGGATGGTAGAGAACTGACACAGTTGGTGGCAGATTTTGTTTGGTATTTAAGAAACTTGCTTCTCGTTAAGACTTCTGATAATATAGAGGATGTGCTAGATGTATCTACGGAAAATCTAAAACAACTACAAGAAGAATCCAAGATGATCGAAATAGAAACACTACTTCGATATATTCGTATTTTTTCGGAATTGTCTGGGCAGATTCGCTATGCGACACAAAAAAGGGTACTCTTGGAAGTTACGTTAATTAAACTGTGTGTGCCTGCTATGGAGACAAATCAAGATTCTATTCTAGAACGTGTGCGTGTACTAGAAGATCAAGCAGAAAAAGGAACTTTTCTAGTTCCACTACACGAGCAAAATGTGGATCAGGAAAGCCGAGTAGATGGGATGAAAGCACCACTAAAAAAACCAGAATTGCCATGTGCGATTCCAGAGGATATTCAAGAAGTGGTCAAGAATTTTAGATCTATTGCAAATGAAGCATCTGGTCTGTTAAAGACTTATTTAAAAAAAGCAAAATTAAGTCTAGGTGGGGAAAATCGATTACTAATTGTTTTGCCAGAACAGATGGATGCGCAGATTGTAGGGGAAGATAGTAGACGACAAGAATTAGAGGAATTAATCGAATCAAGGATTCATAAAAAGGTAGAAGTAGAAGTTCGTTGCGTAGAGCAAGGGAGGAGATTTGAAGATACATTTGTAGATATTGAGAAAAAAATTAATATGGATATCATAGTGGAGGACTAAATATGGCTAAAAGAGGTGGATTCCCAGGAGGCGGCATGCCAGGAAACATGGCAAATCTTATGAAACAGGCGCAAAAAATGCAACGTCAAATGGAAGAACAAGCAAAAGAATTAGAGAGTAAAGAGTTTACTGCAACATCTGGAGGAGGAGCAGTGGAAGTGAAGGTTTCTGGGAAAAGAGAAATCGTAAGTGTAAAGTTACAAGAGGAAGTTGTAGATCCAGATGACATTGAGATGTTAGAAGATCTCATTGTTGCGGCAACGAATGAAGCACTCCGCCAGGTAGATGAAGCATCCGGATCAGCAATGAGTAAATTGACAGGTGGATTAGGCGGCGGTATGCCAGGTCTATTTTAAGATAAATGCTCAAATAAGAAAAACGGAAGGGTCAGGCTCCATAAAAGAGTTTGATCCTTTTGGTGTGTTTATATCAGTGATAGGAGTGTATAAAGTATGGACTATTATAGCAATCAGATTAGTAGGCTGATTGAAGAGTTTTCTAAGCTTCCTGGAATCGGCGCGAAATCAGCACAAAGACTTGCCTTTCATATTATTAATCTTCCCAAAGACCAAGTGGAAAATTTTGCAAAAGCACTGGTAGATGCGAGAAATCATGTGAAGTATTGCGAACAATGTTGTACCTTGACGGACCGAGAAATTTGTCCGATTTGTAGCAACCAAGATCGAGATCAAAAGACGATAATGGTTGTAGAAACGCCAAGAGATTTAGCAGCCTATGAAAAGACTGGAAAGTACAATGGCGTATACCATGTACTTCATGGCGCAATTTCTCCGATGCTTGGCATTGGACCTTCGGACATTCGGTTGAAAGAATTGATTGAACGACTTCAAGGAGATGTAAATGAAGTGATCATTGCTACAAATTCTAGCTTGGAGGGAGAAACAACAGCTATGTATATTAGCAAATTGATTAAACCAGTAGGAATTAAGGTTAGCAGAATCGCAAGTGGAGTTCCAGTTGGTGGAGATTTGGAATACATTGATGAAGTTACATTGTTGCGAGCGTTGGAAGGACGAACGGAATTGTAGAAGTGCTCGTGAAAAAAGTTTACCTTTAGGAAAGTAGGCTTGACCTAGTATCGAATAAAAGATATAATTTAACAGAGTATAGTATTCGTTTTAATAGAAGCAATTTGGTTAACATGCAGTAAGCAGGAGGGTATTCGATGAATAAGTTAGAATTGATGAAGACTGCGAATGAAATCCGTAAAGGAATCGTTGAAGCAGTTCACAGTGCAAAGTCTGGGCATCCAGGTGGATCTCTTTCAGCAGCAGATATATTCACATATCTGTATTTTGAAGAAATGAATATAGAACCACAAAATCCAAAAAAAGAAGACAGAGATAGATTTGTGCTTTCCAAGGGACATACAGCCCCAGGATTGTATTCTACATTAGCTCATAGAGGATTTTTCCCAGTAGAAGATTTGAAGACATTACGTCACGTAGGCTCTTACCTTCAAGGTCACCCAGATATGAAGCATATTCCTGGGGTAGACATGTCTTCAGGCTCTTTAGGCCAGGGAATCTCAGCAGCAGTAGGAATGGCGTTATCTGCAAAATTGTCAAATGCTGACTACAGAGTGTATACATTGCTTGGAGATGGAGAGATTCAAGAAGGTCAAGTGTGGGAAGCGTCTATGCTTGCAGCGTCAAGAAAGCTTGATAACCTTGTAGTAATTGTAGATAATAATAATCTTCAAATTGATGGAACGATTGAGGAAGTAAATTCTCCGTATCCAATTGATAAGAAATTTGAGGCATTTAATTTCCACGTAATTAACATTGATGGAAATGATTTTGATCAGATTGATGCAGCATTCAAAGAAGCAAAGACTATAAAAGGACAGCCAACTGCTATTATCGCTAAGACGATTAAGGGAAAAGGGGTTTCTTTTATGGAAGATCAAGTTTCGTGGCATGGAGCAGCTCCAAATGATGAGCAGTTTGCAATTGCTATGGAAGATTTAAAGAAAGCAGGTGAAGCATTATGTCAGATGTAAAGAAAATTGCGACAAGAGAAAGTTACGGAAAAGCACTCCTAGAATTGGGAAAATTGCATGATGATGTAGTTGTCTTAGATGCAGACCTTGCTTGTGCTACAAAAACAGGTGTATTCCAAAAGGAATTTCCAGAAAGACACATTGATTGTGGAATTGCAGAAAGTAATATGATTGGAGTTGCAGCAGGTATTGCGACAACAGGAAAGGTACCATTTGCAAGTTCCTTTGCTATGTTTGCAGCGGGGCGCGCATTTGAACAAATTCGTAATTCTATAGGTTATCCACATCTTAACGTGAAGATTGGAGCAACTCACGCAGGGATTTCAGTTGGTGAAGACGGAGCAACCCATCAATGTAATGAAGACATTGCCTTAATGAGAACGATTCCAGGAATGGTGATCATTAATCCATCCGATGGGGTGGAAGCAGAGGCAGCTGTAAAAGCAGCATATGAATATGTAGGACCTGTTTATATGCGTTTTGGGCGATTTGCGATTCCGGTAATCAATGATAGAGAAGATTACAAATTTGAGCTTGGAAAAGGAGTGGTACTTCGTGAAGGAAAGGATGTCACAATTATAGCATCTGGTCTTCCTGTTGCTGCGTGCCTAGAGGCGGCAGAACGACTTGCAGAAGATGGGATTGATGCAAAAGTTGTAAATATCCATACAATCAAGCCTTTGGATGAGGAACTTGTGATCAAGTCTGCAAAAGAAACAGGAAAAGTTGTTACTGTGGAAGAGCATTCCGTAATTGGTGGACTTGGAAGTGCGGTATGCGATGTACTTTCGGAAAATGCACCTACAAAAGTTATGAAAATTGGTGTAAATGATACATTTGGTGAATCTGGACCGGCGGCAGAACTTATTAAAAAATATGGGTTAGACGCTGACAGCATTTATAATAAAATTAAAACATTTGTATAGATATATAATTTTTAGAGTAAGCCGTATTCAGAAGGGTCTGGATACGGCTTTTTCTTTCAGTGCATTCTAAGGAAACTTTTAGTGACAAGAAAAAAGAATGCCTAAGAGGGAAGGATTTGTCGAATTCATCTGACACGGATTGATAAATTTATCTATTTTCATATGCTATGCTTTAGAAAAAATATTTAAGAGGTGAGTGTAATGGAAAGACAGATTCCTAAAAACGTACGTCAGATAGGTAATGTAAGTGGAAGTCCAAAAGTTTATATTGAAGATTACGTAGATACATTTTTCACACAATTGTGCGAAAAAGCAGGAGAAGAACCGTTAGGCGCATTTCTAGTTGGAGAAACACAAAAGATAGAGGAAGAAGAGTATATATACATATATGGAGCAATCCAAATGCATGAGCTAAAAATGGAAGGAAAAAACTATGTAATTGATGAAGAAACATGGAAAGATGCCTATGAGGATTGTAAGCTGTATTTCGAAGAAGGGGAAATGATTGGCTGGTTTGTGACACATTCGGGAACACCATTGCAACTGGAAGGAAATATCGTAAAGCTTCACAAAAAATCGTTTCCAAAGAAAAATACTCTGTTCATTATGAAAGATTCAGTAGAAAAAGAAGAAGCGTTTTACATACAAAAATTCAATGATCTTATAGAAATGGGAGGGCACTATACTTATTATGAGAAAAATCCTTCTATGCAAAATTATATGATTGCCTCCCGAAAGAAGAACGGGGTGAGTCCCTCGGAAACTGTGGAGGATCGAGCGACAAAGGATTTTCGCAGCGTTATAAAGAATCGAGAAGAAAAGCAAAGAAAAAAATCCAATCGTATGCTTCATGCGGCTAGTGCTTGTTTAGTGATTGTGGTTTTAGCCATGTTTGCAGTCACCATGAGTAATTTAGATAAAATGAAATCGGTACAGACGGCATTGAATAAAATTACAGAAGAAAATTTGGCAGACGAAGATTCCTTTGAAGAGGAGGATACAAGTCAGACGCAAGATGATTTAAAGAAGGAGGAAGAAAAAAAGCAAGATTCCCAAATAATGTCAGAACAAAAGGAACACGAAGAAGGAATAACACAAGAACAAAATGAGCAAGACTCGCAAGAGAAAAATCAGGAACAGATAGAAAAAAAAGAAGAACAAGAAGAACAAGAAGAACAACAGAGTACTTCTAGTGACAATGTGCAAGGAAGAACGATGGAACAAAATGTGTCCAACGGAGATAATGGAGTGTATATTGTGGAGAAAGGAGATACTTTGGTTGTTATAAGTAAAAAAATATATGGAGATATGGATCACGTAGATGTGATTTGTAAAATGAATGGGTTACAAGATGGCAATCTTATTTACGTAGGACAAAAACTGGTGCTACCATAAAGTTTGTGTTATACTGCAATCATAAAATGTATAAGGGGGAACATATGTTACGAAAGAAAAATACGGATCTGCACATTGTAAACGATAGAGAATCGGACAAGTTGCAGGAAAATGTTCCAAGAAAAAAAACAAAACGATCACATCGTTGGATTATTTTTGTTATCATTGTTACATTGGTTTTAGGGGGCGTTGTGCTACTTCTGGGAAATCAAACGCACACAAAATGGCTCACAGTTACTACGTATGAAACAAATAATTCTGATTCTAATCGATATGCAATGTTTGATAGAGGGGTCATTCGCTATAACAGAGATGGAATTGTCTACTTAGACCGGAAAAATAAAGAGCAATGGATTCAACCTTGCCAAATGAATCATCCAGATATTAAGGTTGTAGGGGAATCATTTGCGGTTTCGGATATTGGTGGAAATTCTATTATGGTTTTCAATAAACAGGGAATAAAAGGAGAAATGAAGACAGCCAGACCGATTGAAAAATTTACAATTTCATCACAAGGGATTGTGGGTGCGATTCTTAATAGTGGAGATGCTCCGATAATTACACTTTATGATGCGACGGGAAATGTTTTGGTTGAATACACTGTTCCTGTGGGTACGCTTGGTTATCCAATCGCTCTTGAACTGTCTAAAGATGGAAAAATATTAGGGGTTTCCTATCTATTTACAAAAGATGGGGTGCTGGAGTCTAAAGTTGTGTTTTATGACTTTGGGGAAAAAGGAAAGAATGCTACAGATTATCAAGTGATGCAAGATAACTATCCAGATAAGATTATTCCAGAAATTTACATCCAAGATGATCATTCTTTTGTAGCAGTTAGTGACGAATCATTTATTGTTTATGAAGGAAATCCAATCCCTAAAAAAAAGAAAGAAGTACAACTTGGACAAAAAATAAGAAGTAGTTTTCATACGGAAAAATACATTGGATTTGTTTTACTAAATCAAGATAAATCGGCTTATGAGGCAAGATTATACAACAAAAACGGAAAACAACTTATGAGCAAAGAGTTTGTAGGGGAATACACAGATGTGAAAATGATAAAAGATGATATAATTATGAATTCTGGGAAAAATGCCTGTATCATCAAAAAAAATGGGACAATAAAATTTCAAGGAGAATTTGCTACCGACGTTTTGGAAATCATTCCTACCTTTGGTCTTAATAGATATTTAATCATAAGTGCAGAAGAATTAAGAGTTGTTTATTTAATAAAGTAGGAGTTGATATGGAAAATTGGTTATTAATTATAGTAACGATGATATTTGTAGTGTGTATAGTTGTAGGAGCATCACGTGGGTTTTTGAAAATTAGCCTATCTCTATTTTCAACCATTCTTTTGGTTACTTTCATTAGTTTTTTAAATCCATATGTATCTAATGCACTGGCTAAATATACACCAATACAAAAAACGTTGGAAAAGAAATGTAAAATAGTAATGTTTGATAAATTTTCTAATGAAATGGAAGAGCAAAAGAATCCAGAGTTATTAACGTTAGAGGGTCAGATTCGATATATAGAAGAGATGTATCTTCCGTCTTTTATTAAAGAAAGATTAATTGAGAATAATAATACGCAAATCTATAAAGAACTTGGAGTGGAGGCTTTTACAGATTTTGCGGCGACATATATGGCGAGAATGGCTCTGCGAATTATTTCTTTTTTAATTGCATTTTTTGTTTCATTCATAGCAGTAAGAATTTTGCTTGCCATGGCAGGAATTATAGGAATGATTCCCGTCATAGGTGGTATCAATCGAATCATTGGAATGGCAGCAGGCTTTGCGATTGCAATTCTTATTGTGTGGGTGCTGTTTTTAGGATTGACAGTTATGAATTCTACAGACTTAGGACGAGTAGGAATACAGATGATCAATGAAAGTAAATGGTTATCATTCCTTTATGAACATAACATATTGCTTCATGCTATTTTAAAGTTTTAACAAAAAAATTTTAAAATAGTATTGACGATAGAAAAATAGTATGCTATACTACAAAAGTTGTTACGGATAACAACTTTTTGGGGGATTAGCTCAGTTGGGAGAGCGCCTGCCTTGCAAGCAGGAGGTCACGAGTTCGAATCTCGTATTCTCCATTGTTTGATTTTAATCAGACGAAAATTGAATATAATCCTCGATAGCTCAGTGGTAGAGCATTCGGCTGTTAACCGAAGGGTCGTTGGTTCGAACCCAACTCGGGGAGCTTTCAAATCCTATAAACGATTGTTTATAGGATTTTTGCTATAGATAAATATAAATACTTTTCTGTAGAATGGAGTGATGGAATGCAGACAAAAAAAGAAAGAGAATCGTTTGGTACGAAATTTGGTTTCATTGTTGCTTGTGTTGGCTCGGCAGTAGGAATGGGAAATATTTGGATGTTTCCGTATAGAACAGGAGCGCTTGGAGGTGCTGCATTTCTAATTCCATATTTCCTTTTTGTTGTGTTGTTGGGATTTTCTGGAGTTATTGGAGAAATGGCATTTGGGCGAAGTTGCCAGACGGGACCGCTTGGAGCTTTTTCCAATGCTATGGAGATGCGCTTTGGAAAAAAAGGGAGAGGTGTTGGAAAGTTCGTTGGAATGATTCCAGTTATAGGGTCTCTTGGCATTGCAATCGGATATTCAGTTGTTGTTGGATGGTTTATTAAATATCTTTTTAGTGCATTGACAGGAAATTTAGCTAAAGTAGATGACCTGGGAAGTTATTTCGGCAATTTAGCAGTGGAATTTGGAAGCGTCGGTTGGCAACTCCTTGGGCTTGCAATTACTTTTGCAATTATGGTGTTTGGAATTAATAAGGGTATTGAAAAAATGAATAAATTTATGATGCCTGTGTTTTTCTTGTTTTTTATTGCTTTATTTGTACGTGTGGCAACTCTTCCAGGGGCAATGGATGGATATCGATATTTATTTGTACCAGATTGGAAGCAGCTTGGAAATATAAAGACATGGGTATATGCACTTGGACAAGCATTTTTTTCCTTATCCTTAGCTGGATCTGGAACGATTGTTTATGGAAGTTATCTTAAGAAAGATGTAGATATTGTAGGGTGTGCAAAAAATGTAGCTTTTTTTGATACATGTGCAGCGCTTCTTGCGGGAGTTGTTGTGATTCCGGCAGTATTTGCCTTTGGCTTGGATGTATCTAGCGGACCGCCCCTGATGTTTATTACTCTTCCGGCTGTATTTCAAAAGATGCCATTTGGAGAAGTGTTTGCGGTAATCTTTTTTGTGGCAGTTTTATTTGCAGCGCTAACCTCTCTTGTGAATTTATTTGAAACACCGATTGAAGCTATTCAAGAACAACTAAAGCTTTCTAGAGGGAAGGCTGTAGGCATAGTGGCGCTGATTTCCGCAGCGATAGGAATTTTTATTGAGAGTGGAAATGCAGTGGGAACATGGATGGATGCAGTATCTATTTATATTATTCCGTTGGGAGCATTGCTGGCAGGAATCATGTTTTATTGGATTTGCCCAAAAGGATATGCACGAAAACAGGTTGAGCTGGGAGCAAACAAGAAATTAGGGTGTTGGTTTGAACCTCTTACAAAATATGTATTTGTTGGAATTACATTGGTTGTATATGTGCTTGGAATCTTCTTCGGAGGAATTGGATAAAAAAATAAAAAAACACTTGATTTTTTGGGAGCCGTATGATAATATAAAAAACGGTCACGGAAAAAGTGACTGTAAATCATATGGCTCCTTGGTCAAGCGGTTAAGACATCGCCCTTTCACGGCGGTAACACGGGTTCGATTCCCGTAGGAGTCAGTATGGCGCAGTAGCCAAGTGGTAAGGCGTGGGTCTGCAACACCCTGATCATCGGTTCAAATCCGATCTGTGCCTCTAAAAGTCTTAAGTGATGAGTTTTCAT
>JARIEI010000171.1 GCA_029256845.1 Ruminococcus sp.
TACGTGGAATAATATAAAGATTATCTGTAACCTTTTCTTGTATTTTTGCAAGACGAGTGACATAGTCTAATACGCTATCTTCGTTATCCGCAGAACAAGGACCAATAATTAGAAGAAGTTTTTTCGAAATTCCTTTGAAATTATTCGCAATCTCAAGATTTCTTTTAGCAACAATGGCTTCATCTTCCTTGGAAAGTGGAAATTCTTCTTTTACATGTGCTGGGATAGGTAATTTTTTTTCAAATTCTAAATTCATTATTCTATACTCCTTAATGAAAGTGTACTATATTTGCAATAAATTTTTCTTTCAAAAATAATTTAAGGAAATTATAGCAATGCAAATATTATTTTTCAAGGAAAATATTGACAGATAGGGTGAAAGTTTGTTATTGTTTAGCGGGAATGAAGTTCTCCCATAGTTTTTAGAACTAGAACCGCTAGTTATAGCTGATGGCTTCTGCTTATGATGCAGAGACCGTCGGCTTTTTTTGTGGTAAAGTAAATGATAAAATAGGAGGATACAATATGTTGGCGAGTATTGCAATGATGCTATTATTAGGAATGATGCTAGGATGGGTTTGCAAAAAAATCCATATGCCAAGTTTGACAGGAATGATTTTTACAGGGATTTTACTTGGTCCATATATGTTCGATCTAATCGATGACTCTATTTTAAATGTATCCTCAGAATTACGCAAAATCGCATTAATTATTATATTAATTAGGGCAGGATTATCTCTAGATTTAGAAGATTTAAAAAAAGTTGGAAGACCAGCAATATTTATGAGCTTTGTTCCAGCGTGTTTTGAGATAACAGGGATGATACTTTTGGCACCTAGTCTATTAGGAATCACAGTGTTAGACGCGGCAATTATGGGAGCAGTTGTGGCAGCTGTTTCTCCAGCAGTGATTGTACCTAAAATGATTAAACTTATAGAAGAAGGGTATGGAAGTAAACAGCGAATTCCACAGTTAATTCTTGCGGGAGCATCCGTAGATGACGTCTTTGTGATTGTAGTATTTACAGCATTTATGGGACTGGCAAAAGGAAATCATGTATCAGTAGGAGGATTTATCAATATTCCGATTTCTATTATACTAGGACTTCTAGGTGGACTATTAATTGGCAATTTGCTGGCCAAATATTTTGGGAGAATGCATATACGGGACACGTCTAAAGTTATAATATTTTTAAGCATTTCATTTTTGCTTGTTACAATAGAAGATATGTTTTCAGGGATGATTCCATTTGCATCATTGATTGCAGTGATGGCAGTTGGAATTTCTTTACAAAAGAAAAATCGTATTGTGGCAGAAAGATTGGCTAATAGATTCAATAAATTATGGGTGGCAGCAGAGATTATGTTGTTTGTTTTGGTTGGAGCAACGGTTGATATTACCTACGTAAAAACAGCAGGATGGAGACCGATTGTTTTACTCATTGTTGTTCTTGTGTTCAGAATGGTGGGGGTATGTGTCAGTCTACTCAAAACATCACTAACAAGGAAAGAACGACTTTTTTGTATGATCGCATATTGTCCCAAAGCTACCGTGCAGGCAGCAATTGGTGGAGTCCCATTGGCAACGGGGCTATCTTGTGGTAATATGGTACTAACTGTGGCGGTTGTTGCAATCCTTATTACAGCACCGTTAGGAGCATTTGGAATTGATGCTAGTTATAAAAGGCTATTGATCAAAGTAGAAAGGGATAAGGTGAAATGAAAAATAGATATTTTTCAAGAGTAGATAGGCAAGTAGCATTACTATTAGGAATTACGCTATTTTTATTTGGAATCATTATATATGGGGTGAGTATTAAAATTTATCAGACATCTACATTGAAAAGCCTTTCTGTTCGGGTACAAATTATACAAGAATATATTGAAAATCATATTTCAGCCTCCAGTTTTACAGAAATTAATACAAAAGAAGATATGAAGAAGAACTCATATCAAGAGTTAAAGCATCAGATGGAGGAAATTCGTTCTATCGGGGATGTGATGTATTTATACACAGCAAAAAAAGATAAAAATGGGAATTTGGTTTATGTAGTAGATGGCTTATCAGAAAAGGAAGATTTTCGGTATCCAGGAGATCGGATTGAACCAGAAATACAACCTAAATTAGAGCGAGCACTATTGGGAGAAATCATCTTACCAGATAAAATTTTAAAAACAAATTGGGGAAATATTTATATTGCATACTTTCCATTACATGATTCCCAAGGAAAAATTATTGGAGCACTTGGGATTGAAGTAGCGGCAGAAATACAGGCGCAAGCTATTCGAGAACTTTCAGAGGCTGTTATTTTTGCAATAGCAATTTTGTGGGGGATAGCGTGGATCGTTTCCCTCGTGTTCTTTAGGCGTATTTCAAATCCATTATACAAAGATATGGCTAACACGGATTTCATGACAAGTTTAAAAAATCGAAATGCTTACGAACTTGACAGACATAATTTAGAAGTAAAGAAAAAGTTAGATAATATGGTAGTGTTTGTTATTGATGTGAATAATTTAAAGCTAGTTAATGATAAATTGGGACATGATATAGGAGATTTGTGCATTGAAAATGCGGGAAAGATATTAAGAGAGGTTGAATACGATAAAATTTCTGCATATCGATATGGAGGGGATGAGTTTATATTATTGGTTGAGGATTGTGAAGATCCAAGCATACTTGCAGAACGGTTGAAAAGAAGATATAAAAAATATGGAGATGATTTAAAAATTCCAGTAACATTGGCTATAGGATATGCTAAATATGATGAAACTATAGATAGAGATATTTTGGATACACAAAAAAGAGCGGATGCCTATATGTATAAAGACAAAATCAGAATAAAAAATGAATTGATTTAACAGCGAAATGTGAGTTTAGAAAAAGAAAGGTAAGCAAGATGATTACAGAGAAAAAAGAAAAACATATTTTATTATTATCCTTTTTTTCAGGACTTTTGTTTGCAATTGTAGAATTTGTTTTTTCTATATATAGTCATTCTCAATCAGCATTAACGGATGCTGTATATGACACATCGGAGTTAGTGTTTATTGCATTGCTGTTGTTTTTGACACCATTGTTTCACAAACCAGTTTCGGAAAAGCATCCTTATGGATATTTTCAAATTGAATCCATTTTTGTTCTTATAAAAGGCACGATGATGTTAGCAGTTACTATGGGTGTTTCCGCAGAAGTGCTTGAATCTGCCTTATCGGGAGGAAATCCGGTAAATAATCTACAGATTGCAGTTTTTCAGTTTATACTTGGAAGTGCCAGTGCTATTATTTTTGTCGTTATGAAGAGACAAAATAAAGATTTGTCTTCTCCTACTATAAAAGCAGAATTATTGGGGTGGAAAATCGATGTTCTATATAGTTTTGGAATGTCTTTCGCCTTTTTTATGTCAAGATATTTAGAACAAACACTATTCTCTTTTTTAGCACCTTATTTTGATCAAATTGTGGCTGTACTTGTGATGGCATTTACCTTACCAGAAAGTTTGAAAATTCTATGGGAAACAATAAAATCTATTTTCTTGTTTTCACCAGAAGAAACGGTTGTCAATGAGTTGAAAGAGGTTTGCAATCCTGTTTTAGAAGATTATCAGTTTACTCCGGTTTTTTATGATATAACAAAAACAGGGCGGCATTTGTGGGTTGCAATTTATTTCCAAATTGAAGCAGAAAGTATGGTTGTATCGGACTTGGAAAAAGCTTCAAAACGTGTCAATAAAAAAGCGCAAGAACACTACACAGAGTGTACATGCGAATTAATTTTAGTGCCGGGACATGATTCTTCATGCCATTATTTAACGTGACGTAAGTTTAAATAATTGGCATGTTTTTTAATATCAATAAAAAGAGATACAAATTTTTTGGCAAATTTATTGTGCTGTGTACCAATGCAAAAATAGGATAAAATTGTTATAATTTATTCAAATAAAAAGAACGAAGGGGGTGAGAAGATGAAGATTGTTACAGTAATGGATAACATTGGAAGTGAGCATAGAGCACTCTATCATGAGCATGGTCTTTCTTTTTATATCGAAAAAGACAATAAGAAGCTAATGTTTGATTTTGGGTCGGGAACGCATACATTTGATAATTTTGAAAAATTAGGTCTTCAGATGGAAGAAATCGACT
>JARIEI010000137.1 GCA_029256845.1 Ruminococcus sp.
TGTTTGGTGCTGTATATGAGAACGCAACTCTTGATGTTTCATACTAATTCACCTATTTTTTGTTCTGCCCTTATATAATAAAAAAGAAATTTGAAACTAA
Organism: Ruminococcus sp.; assembly: GCA_029256845.1. Classification (GTDB taxonomy): domain Bacteria; phylum Bacillota; class Clostridia; order Lachnospirales; family Lachnospiraceae; genus JAHHTM01. Next base: position 101 of record JARIEI010000137.1, read on the forward strand.
TATTGCGTATTAGCGTTAGAAGTAGCAATTATTGTAGGGGAAAAGTTATAATAGCTTTTTCCATGGATTTTTCTTCTTCTGTAGAGTGATAATAAGGATTACTTAATAGTGTATCTTGAAGGGTAGAACATAATTTGTCACAACAGGGTTTAAAAGACAGATATGTAATTCCACCGCCGATAACTCCTCCAACTACAGGAATGGCTTTTTTGAAAAAACCAGCAAAAACTTGTTTTGTCATATTAACACCGAACCATTTAGAAACATTTTTTACAATTGGGTAGATTGTGCCTTTAGTAAGGGCGGTTTTTAACAATTTCTTTTCAACGCCTTTTCCTAGGGCTGTTGCCACTGCTTTTAGAGCGGTATTAGCTCCTTGAACACCGTACATGACTCCTAAACAAATAATTAAGGTGTTCATGGTTTCAGAATCAAACTTTTGATTTCTCTCTTCAGTGTCAATTTGAGGAAAACCATATAAGTACATAAGTTTTTGTGCTGCACGCAACATATATCCGTAGTATTGTGCAATATCAGCCGGAACTGTTGCTGCCATAGCAAAACCACCAGGCACACCTAATGCCGCGGAAATACCCGAAACACAGTTCCTTTCGTATTTAATAACTTCGTCTGCTATTCTATCTATCTCATTGGAAGGAATTTTTGCATGTGCTGGGTTATAGGCTATTGCGTCATCGATGATATCTTGAGGATAATTTTTAAAAAGTTCCTTTTTTAGAAAATCATTTCTATCCACTTTTATGCCTGGAGTTTTTAATCCAATAATAATAAAATCTTCTATATCAATTTCACCATTGCCATTAGCATCAATTACATTTACTATGGAATCTTTTGATTTTGTAATAGCAGTTTGTGCTTTTTTAATGATGCTGTCATTTGTTTTATCCATATCAGCATAATCTCCTTAGTGTCGTTTACTTATTTGGGTACTTTCTTCTCCAGGCTAAGTATTCCTCTTCCGTAATTTCTTCGTTTCAGTATTTCTGGTATATATCTGCCCATTCACCGATTTGATCTAGCATATTTAATGAATTATGTCCTTTGTCCTTAAACATCAGCTGAGGTGCCCCGGATTCATCTCTGTATGCATGGAGTCCATACTGGTCTTCCAGTGCGAATGGGCTGATTTTATCTCCAACAGTCATAATTGATTGCTCCTTGACTGTTCTTGTCTCTTATTATAACATAAGCAGTCCCAAAATGAACTGATAGAATTTATAAAAAGGAAAACGGAGGAAGAAAATATGGCGAGCAAATTATTTGTCTCAGCAAAAAAAGTTGCCCTGGAATTAGAAGTATCTGATTCCTTTGCTTATCGTATCGTTTGGTACGCGAGATAAACGATGAACTGGAAAAACAGAGATTTGTGGTTGTTAAGGGAAAAATTAGCCGTAAACATTTTGAAGAACGTGTTTACGGTATGAACGAAACAAAATAATGTGAGAGTTCAAGAAAGAAGGTGAAAATGAATGGCAGTACCGTACAACATAATAAGAAATTTATTTTAGTTGCTCGAAAAGGAGAGAAAGATATTGCATTGATGATTGATGAGAGCAAAAAAATTACATTAGCATTATACCCGGGACAGATTGAAATTGATCAGGAAGGAAAACAATTGAATGTAACAGAAAATATGACGGATGAACAAAGAAAACGTGAAAATGAGTTGTTAAGCGAACGAAAGGAAGAACTTATGCCTATTCTTCATAAAGCTTTAGAACTTTGGGAAGCAATAAATAATTAAAATGCTAGAGTGCAGATAAACAGTTGCTTTCATAGTATGTTGAAAATCACTATGAGGCATATTGTTACTTTAAAGAATAAAATGGTATAGTATATATAAGAAATTAGAATCTGTGGGTGTTTATATGATAGTTATCACATGCGGAACAACTAAAATATGAATCAGCAACCATCTGTTGCGCATTATAAGGTTCTGCTTGTAATAGATTAATCGATACCAGACATACAATGTCTGGGCAAAAATTATATAATTCTCGGTTTGTGTCGTGGGATTTTTTGAAATAATTGATAAGCTGTAGGTGAAAGAGAGGTAGAAATATGGACACAAAAAAGATCGGAGCTTTTTTGAAAAAATGCCGCAAGGAAAATAATCTCACACAAGAAAAGCTTGCAGAAAAGTTTGGTGTATCGGCAAGAACTGTTTCCAGGTGGGAGACAGGATCGAATATGCCAGATCTTAGTATATTGGTTGAACTTGCTGATTATTATGACATTGAAATAAAAGAGCTTCTGGATGGAGAAAGGAGTTCGACCATGAACAAAGAGTTGAAAGAAACATTAAACAAAGTAGCTGATTATGAAGAGTGGGTAAAGCAAAAAGCCTTAAAAGCTGGAAATCTTGCTTTTGCATCGATGTTCCTGATTAGTGTAGTAGCTATTATCATACAACTACT
>JARIEI010000198.1 GCA_029256845.1 Ruminococcus sp.
TAGAACAGCTGATGTCAAAGTTAAAAAAAGCCGGATTCATAAAAAGCATCCGTGGAGCGGGTGGTGGATATGTGCTAGCAAAAGATTTGAGTGAGATTTCAGTTGGAGATATCTTAAGAGCGTTGGAAGGAAATTTGGAGCCTGTAGAGTGCCCTGGATTAAAAGTAGAACAAGGATGTAGCGCGTCAGATAATTGCGTAACCAAGTATGTATGGCAGAAAATTAATGAAAGTATTAGCCAAACAGTTGATCAGATGATGCTAGACAAAATTGTTGAAGAAAGTAAAAAGTTATGTTGCCAGGGACAAAAAAGAAACTGTCAGAATTGAAAGCAGGAGGAATAAAAATGGATAAAATCATATATTTAGATAACGCAGCCACAACTAAAACAGCGCCAGAGGTTGTAGAGGCGATGCTACCATATTTCACGCAATTTTATGGAAATCCATCCAGTGTGTATTCGTTTTCAGCAGAAAATAAAGAAGTGATTGCACACCAAAGAGAAAAAATAGCAAACGCAATTCATGCAAACCCAGAAGAAATTTATTTTACAGCAGGTGGATCAGAAGCTGACAACTGGGCAATTAAAGCGACAGCAGAAGCCTATGAGAAAAAAGGAAAACATATCATCACTACCAAAATTGAACATCATGCAGTGTTGCATACATGTGAGTATTTGGAAAAAAGGGGATATGAAGTTACTTACCTTGATGTAGACGAACATGGAATTGTAAAATTAGACGAATTAAAAAAAGCAATCCGTGAAGATACAATTTTAATTTCTGTTATGTTTGCAAATAATGAGATTGGTTCCATCCAACCAATACAGGAAATTGGAGAGATTGCCCACGAACATGGTATTTTATTCCATACAGATGCAGTTCAGGCATTTGGACATCTCCCAATTGATGTGGATCAATGCCATATAGATATGTTAAGTGCAAGTGGACATAAATTGAATGGACCAAAGGGAATTGGCTTCTTATATATAAGAAAAGGCGTAAAAATTCGTTCCTTTATCCATGGAGGTGCACAAGAAAGAAAACGTCGTGCAGGAACAGAAAATGTTCCAGGAATTGTAGGACTTGGAAAAGCTGTAGATTTAGCGTATACTTCTTTCGAAGAGCGTGTTGCCAAGGAAATAGAATTAAGAGATTATTTGATCGAGCAGATTGAAAAAAGGATCCCTTATTGCCGTTTGAACGGAGATCGCAAAAAAAGACTTCCAAACAATGTGAACTTTAGTTTCCAGTTTGTGGAAGGAGAGTCCCTGCTTATTATGTTGGACATGAAAGGGATTTGTGCATCTAGTGGTTCCGCATGTACATCAGGATCTCTCGATCCATCACATGTGCTTTTGGCGATTGGATTGCCACATGAGATCGC
>JARIEI010000115.1 GCA_029256845.1 Ruminococcus sp.
CTTATTAAAGTGCGCTTTTATTAACAGCCAGTAGCAAAGAACAGAGTTTTTTGATAGATTTTATCCTTAAAACAGTAAAAAGGAAGCTGCCGCTTCACGATTTATTAATCGTTAAAGCGACAGCCCCTTTTTATACTTAAAATTGTGTTACAAAGTATCTTTCATTAATTTTTCTAAAAGAGCAGAAGAGAGGTTCTTAGAAGCTTCTTGATTTTCCAGTGCTGCTTCTTTTAATTCAGAACGTAGAATTGAAATATCCTTTGGGGCATCGATTGCAATCTTTACCCAGTCTCCTCCAATCTCAGAAACAGTCAATTTAATCTCGTCTCCAATGCAAAGAGATTCCCCTTTACGACGTTGTAAGATAAGCATATTTAAACCTCCTTTTGCTGTTTATTAGCAGGAAAGCAATGTCTGAATTTATATTCCTTCTGTGGTAAAATAACCTGCTTTCCTTTTTTCTCCAAGGCATTAACAACAAGGGGAGCTTTTAGGTTAAGCGTTGAGTCACATAAACGATCCTTTAATACGGCAAGCACATAATAAGAGAGTTCTGATTCATCGACAGAACCAAAAAACGTTAAGTCATCTTCCAATGGCTTAGGTGCATAGTCCTCAAATAATTGGAAAGGATTCATAAGAATAAAAGAAAGCTGTGGATCATCAAGACTTTGTAGAGAAAGAATAGAATCATTATTCTCATCAAAAGGAATTGTCAAAAATTTTGTATAAGTTTCAAAACCAAACAAGCCATTTGGGATTGTAAGGATATCTTTTTCTTCATATGTTATTTCATCAAAATATTTTGTTTTTGTTACCACAATAAATACCTCCTAAAAAAACATAAGGGCTATTTAAGCCCTTACATCTATTGGTTCATAATTTGGATCCGCACTTGGTGGAACGTAAAGTGGTCCACCGACGTATTCAATTAGAAGATCCGGTTGTTGCGTGATAGAAACCTGAATATCTCCAGGAATAAATTTGAAATTTCCTTTTTCAACTTTCAAATCAAAATTTAATTTATCCATTTCATATTTGATAGTTAAATCTGCAGGCTGATATTCCATATTAACGGGAGCATTTGGAATAAATCCAAGTTGAAATTCCCCAGTAGGTGCCTGCATCCTTTGCTTGAAGATGTCACCTAGTACATCATCTCCTATTTTTGCTTTTAGCATAAGTTGTCCTTCCTGTGCATATGCAGCAGAAACATTATACGCAGCTTCTTTTCCTTGCTGTGCCGTTGCTTTGATACTTTGCTTCGTAGTAGGGCGAATGCTGTTGCGTGCCTCATAAGTATCAAGATTTAACCGTACAGGACGGCTCTTGATTGTAAAATCTCCATTAGAACGACTGATTTCAAGTTCAGCATTGGAGCCAGAATATTCAAGATGCGCATTATTAATCTTTAGTTCATACTTAATGGGAATAGTAGTAATATTAAGTAGCTGTTCCATCCAAAAACCTCCAATCTACGATTAACGCATAAAATCAATGAAAGATGGTGTTAAAATATTAGTACCAACTTTCAAAGCGGCATTATAAGCATATTGAGCCCAAGAAAACTGGGTAATTGCATCCGCCATATCAATATTAACTACACTGTCAAGTTGCGTAGATAAACCAAGTTTATTATCTTCTAGGCGAGTCAAACTATTCTCTAAGAAAGAGCTCTTTGTACCTAATGTTGTAACATTCTCTAGTACATTATTTCGACCAGCTTCAAATTTATTTAAAAGATTTTCATATTCGGCTTTGTCAAAAGGTTCTTTTTCAAGTACGTCCGCGATCTGTCCGGCAAGAAGAATCATATTTTTTGAATCTCCATCAGCATCTTGACCAAATCCGATTAGGTTAATTCCAGGAAGACTTGTATTAAAGGCACTAGAAGGATCAATAACCCCTTTATTTGTAGTAAGTCCAAATCCAAGATCAACGTAAGTAGTATCTTTGGATAACTCTTCTAATTTTGCTTTATTCGCAGGATCATTTACATCTAAACCACGGTAAGTAAGAATCTGTTTCCCTGTAGCTGGATCCTTAGAAAGAGAAAACGGTGGGTTCTTTCCGTCAGAACCTGCAAACACGTATTTTCCTTCGTATGAAGCATTCATACTTAAAAGAAGACTGTCTTGTGAACTTCTCCATGCATCAGCGTAAGATTTACGAATCTCTGGACTTGCTGTAGTTCCATTTAAAGCTTCCAAACCATATTGCTTTGTCAAAGTAAGGGCAAGATCACTGATCTGCATTGCAGCACTTTCTTGAGAATCAAGGAACGATTGAGCATCCTTTGCACTAGAAATGTGATCTAACGTCTTTACATATTTACGTTCTAAGATAGAAGAACGAAGGGCTCCTGTAGGATTCTCAGCAGCAGAAGCAAATTGACGACCAGTCATAACCTTGTCTCTTGCTGTATTTAAAGAAGAAATTGAAGTCCCAAGATTTGATTTATAATTTCGAATAATAGCATTTGTAGTAATTCTCATAAGAAACCTCCTAATCTAACGGCCTACAATGCCGGTTTTGTTAAGCAGTGTATCAATTGCCTCATCGAGTGTTGTCATAAGTCTAGCAGCAGCAGTATAGGACTGATTGTAATGCATCAGATTCATACCCTCTTCGTCCAACTGTACCCCAGAGACACCATCACGAGAATTGGCTGTTTGCTGCAAGATAGAAATATGATTCGTCAATAATGTCTTTGTAGAACTTAAATCGATGGCCAATGTAGTTCCAATATTAGCAAAACAATCATAGAAAGATCCATTAAAGAACTGAGTATCATTAGCTCCACCTGTGAATGGCTGCGAATTATCCAATGCTTTGATCATGGCAATGATATTCTCATTGGCAGTAGAACCAATGGAACCTCCAACCGTATCTTTGGATGCAGTAATACCGTATTGATTATTAGCCCATCCATCCGCAATCTTAATATTAGATGCAGACCAGTCAGCAGCAGGATCAATCTTTTCAAACAAATCACGAGGTGTGCCATCTGGAGCCTTATTAAGTTCATTAAACTTCTCAGCAAAGGTCTTTACAAGAGAATTCAAAGTAGTCTCATAGTAGCCGATTCCCTTTACAGAAGAAGCAGGCTTATCAAATTCGCCAGCTTTGTTTAGAAAATCATAAGTTCCTTTTAGCGTACCTTCTCCTAGTAGATTCTCCATGGAAGGAAAACTATTTCCCATAGAATCGTTGATCGTAAGAGACGCTTTTCCTTTATTAATACTAGAATCTAAAGAGCCATATCTAGTATCAGAAATCAAAGTATACTTCGTACCATCAGAGGCATGGAAGTGAATATCAATCACTTCTACGAACTGACCAGGACCAACTTCTTCATCACGAGGTTTTACTGTAATTGGAAGATAGCTAGAAAGTTCGTCGATCAAATTATTTCTCTGATCTTGAAGTTCTAAGGCTGGATTTCCTAAAATTTGGCTATTCTTAATCGACTTATTCAAATCTGCAATATTCTTGATCATGTCATTAACTTCAGAAATCTCGGTGTTGGATAAATTCGCTTCCACATCGGAACGAATATCATCTAACCGTGAAGCATTTTCATGGAATAAGTTTAAAAGAATCTGCATATTCGAACGAACCATAGTGTCAAATTCCTTCTCTCCAACATGCTCAGAAAGCTGTGTCAAAGAAGTAGAAAGATTACGAAATGCATTCTGCACACCATCTTTGGTCGTCTCATCAAATACCGTAGATAATTGTTCCAGTCCAGCTGCGTGCGCATCTGTGGTACCAAGCTTTGCAATCTGGGTACGATACTGTGCATCCAAATAAGGATCACGGAGCTGAGAGACACCTGTAATTTCAACACCATATCCTACTTTTGCAGGAGAGTTGCTGTACATTCCGTTATTTTTAAAATTAATGCTGGCAATATCAAGACGCTGTCTTGTATATCCAGTTGTATTAATATTTGCGATATTCTGACCCACAACATCTAACGCACGCTGACTTGCAGCCATAGCAAGCTGTGCAGTTGTGAATCCGCCAAAGGTAGATCGTATCATAATAATTCCTCCTAATAAATCAGACAGATCGACTGGTAAAATGTTTTGGTGAAGCCTCGTTATTTCCGTCTTTGCTGTAATGATGAGCAGTCTCTCCATTTTTCTCCAAAACAGAATTAATCACATGGAGATTTACTTCAATTAAATCCTTTGCCGTATCACTGATGGAACGAAAGGTTTGTAGACGATTGGAAAGTTGCTGGTATAGTGGCAAAAGAGAAGCGGAGTTTGCTGAATTTTGCTCGATCACCTGTTGAAAAGTAAGATCTTCACAATGAAGCTCTTTCATAACCGCATCTCTTTGAAGTTCCAAACCACGCATCTTAAGGACTGCAGCCTGTTCTTGATTCATACAGCTCTCTACGCCTGTGATGTGATTTTTATTGATTGCTTCGATTTTGTCTTCTTGTATTTGAATCAGTGTATCAAATAACTGAATGTACTCCTTCATTAGTGCACAAAAAGAATCAAACTTTTCCAATTAAAACCCCTCCCCTGCTAACAGAATGCGAGAGGCAATTCTCTGTGCGTCAATCTGATACGTATTATTCTGAATTTGTGATTTGATCTGGTCTAAATCTTTATGTGTAGAGGCAAGCTCTTTAGAAAGCGTGCCAGATAAAGTGTCTATAAAAGTAGATTCCTCAATCTTTCTAGAATCGGATTGTATCAAAATCTGATCAAAACTTGCAGTTCCAGATCCAGATAAGGTAGAAAAAGATTTTTGAGTTTCTTTTGACCGAATCTGTAAATCAGAATAATTGTTAGATAAATTGTTTATAGATATTTTCATAAATATTCTCCTTTCAAAAGAAACGTAGTAGTCGCTTGCTTTAAGTAAAAAATATTCTACCTATATATCGGATAGAAAATGAGAAATATTAATATATTTTTTGTGTTATTTATTGTTTCAAATGATTTAAAAGTACAGAAGCAATATTTTTATAAGAAGCTTGTACACAAACAGCCCCTATATTTTGCGCAACCATTGGCATTCCATATACAACAGAGGAATTCTTATCCTGCCCAATGGTGAAGGCACCTTTTTGACGCATTTTCAACAATCCATCTGCACCGTCACGTCCCATACCAGTTAAAATAATTCCAACTTTTTTAAGACCAACATTTTCTGCAACAGAAGAAAATAACACATCAACAGACGGACAATGCCCATTGACTTTTTCGCCTTTTACGCACTGTACCATATATCCTTTTTGAGCAGGAACGACCTTCATCTGAAGAGAACCAGGAGCAATTAACACTTGTCCAGGAAGGATCGGATCTCCGTGCTTGGCCTCTTTAACCGACAACTTGCACAGGCGGTCCAAACGTTGGGCATACATAGCCGTAAAGCCTTCTGGCATATGCTGCGTAACAACAATTCCAGGCATCTCTTTTGGAAGAGACTTTAAAATCTCAAGCGTTGTTTCTGTTCCACCTGTAGAAGCACCAATAGCAATAATTGTAGAAGAAAGTACATTATAAGAAAGAGGTGGAAGAGAAGCTGGATTAATTGCCGGCTTCCCAGAGGCAGATGGAATACGCACATGAGCCTGAGAAGCAATAATCACTTTCGCTTCCAAAGAAGTAAAGAATGCTTCTTTCGAATAAGAAGCTTTCATATCTGGTTTTCTAATAAAATCCACAGCGCCATAAGAAAGAGCATCAAATACACGGATATTTAAAGAAGAAACAAGGATTACCGGAACAGGATGTTCAGGCAGAAACTTTTTTAAAAAATCAATTCCACTCATTCCAGGCATTTCCACATCAAGGGTTACTACATCTGGCTGAAATTGTAAAATCTTTTGGCGAGCATCTGTCGCATTGATTGCATAACCAACAATCTGGATGTTAGGAACATTCATAAAATGCTGGATCATCATCTGACGAAAAAGGATAGAGTCATCCACAATCAGAACTTTTATTGTCTTCATAAAATCAATCCTTTCAGTTATTGTTTCCGGTAAATTGCCGGTTTTATATATCGGTAAGAAATTTCTGATTTGTTTAAGTTTTCTGAATGTCCAATTAGGAGATATCCTCCTGGATTTGTGGCATTATAAAAACGATTGACTAAGGCATTTTTCGTAGGTTGATCAAAATAAATCATTACATTTCTACAAAAAATGACGTCAAATTTTAGACGGAACTTAATTGGATCCATCAAATTAAAGGTTCGAAAAATAACATTAGAGCGAATCTGTGGAGAAACGGTATACATACCAGGCTGACCCGTCGGACGGAAATACTTTTGTTTCCAGCCAGGCGGGAGCGCTTTTAATCCCTCTTCCTCATAAATAGCATTAGAAGCTTGATTTAAGACATTTTGCGAAATATCCGTAGCAAGAATACGAGTATCCCATAAAGAAGCCTGACTTCCAAGCGCTTCCTTTAAAATCATAGAAAGCGTATAAGGCTCCTCGCCAGAAGAGCATCCGGCGCTCCAGATGCTCAGTACTCGATTTTTCTTTGTGCTTAATAAGTAAGGTAAAATAGTATCCGTAAAAAAGTCAAAATGCTCCTTCTCACGCATAAAGTAAGTGTAGTTTGTTGTCAATTTATTTATTAACAATTCAATATCTTCCGGCTTTTGATTACGGATCAAATGATCAATATAATGCTCAAAATCATCAAATCCCAAAGAAAGGATCGTGTTAGAAAGTCGACCCATAATCAGTTGCTTTTTTTTAGAAAGATCAATGCCGTAGTTTTGATGAACAAAACGAACTAGGCGTTGAAAGTCACTATCATTTAACGACAACATTTGAAATCTCCTTCCATCGTTTAATAAGCATGTACAAGACGTTCACAGTCAAGGAAAAGAAGTACGGTCTGTGGATCTAAGGTAATCATACCGTTGATCAATTCCTGACGATCTTCAATCGGCATCGAAGAAATCATAGTCTGATCAATATCAACAACTTGCTGTACCATATCAACGATGATTCCAATATGGATCGAGTCAATATTTAAAACAATGATACAACTATGGCTTGAATACTCAATGGCTTCCTTACCCATGCGTAGACGAATATCAATGATCGGAATAATCTGTCCACGTAAATTGATGATACCTTTTACATAATCAGGTACCAGTGGAAGCATAGTAATCGCATGATTTGTGATGATTTCTGTTACATAATTGGTACTAATTCCAATGGTAAGACCATCAGAGTTAAAAGTAAGAAAACGCTCTGTAGCCACATTGGCTTGCGGAGTATCTGAAATAGCGTCCATTTCTTCTGTAGTGATTTCATTTGTATTAGTAGACATGTTAAACCCTCCATTTATTCATTAGTAACGATTCTGAGATGCGGTGTATAAATTCAAAATATCAAGAATGATACTAATATTACCATCGCCAAGGATCGTACAACCGCTGATACCAGAATCTTTGATGTTAAAGTAGCTAAGGAAAGATGGAAGTGGTTTTACTACAACTTGCTGTTCACCTAGCAATTCATCCACAAACAGGCAGTAGGACTTATCACTTGCCTCTACCCAAATCAAAATTCCATCCTCGATTTCGGTCACATCTGTATCAATATTATAAAGATTATGCACACGCACAATCGGATAAAATTCATCCATACATTTGATGATTTCATTACCATTGGCATCCAAAACAACATCACTATTAGATGCTTTGAAGGATTGACGGATGTTTGCGATTGGAATTGTAAACATAGATTTTCCAACAGAAATCTCCATACCATCTACAATCGCCATTGTAAGCGGAATCTTCAAAGTCGTACAACTTCCTTGACCAAGTTCACTTGTGATGGTGATAATACCACCTACAGACTCTACGTTCTTCTTAACAACATCCATACCAACTCCACGTCCAGAAAATTCTGTTACCGACTCATTGGTAGAAAATCCTGGAACCATAAGAAGAGAAAGAATCTCTTTCTTCGAATATTCGGACGCTGGTTTTGTAAGAATACCGTTCATCTCTGCCTTGGCAAGAATCTTCTCTGTATCCATACCACGTCCATCATCGCTGACAGAAATAATAACCTCACTACCAGTATGCATAGCAGATAAAATAATCTCAGCTTGTGGATCCTTTCCAGCAGCAATACGCTCTTCAGAAGTAGGTTCGATTCCATGATCCATAGAGTTACGAACGATATGCATAATAGGATCGGCAATACTATCAACGATAGTTTTATCTACTTCGGTATTCTCACCTTCAATTGTAAGACGAACATCTTTGCCAAGCTTTTTCTTCATATCACGCACAATACGATTCATCTTCTGGAATGTTCCAGAAAGAGGAACCATACGCAAGGACATAGCAATATCTTGCAAGTCATCCGTAAGTTTGCGAAGCTGACGCGTAGACTTTAAGAAACTGTCTAATTTTAAATTCTGAATCTCAGGAGAAGAAGTAACCATAGATTCGGTAATTACAATCTCTCCTACAATCGCCATAAGACTATCTAACTTTGAAAGATTGACACTAATTAGGCTCTGCTTTGCGTGGGTAGCAGAAGACTTATTAGAAGAAGCTGCCGGAGCACTTGGATGGGTATCACTTGTCTCTTTGTGCTCACTTTCTCCTTTTGGAGCTTGAGAAGGTGTGTCGACTTCTTCCTTTGCTGGTGTATTTTGAATGACTTCATAAGCCTCGATACTTGGCTGCTCTTGTAAAAGATGAATGGCACGATCCACATCTTGCTGAGAAGAAAAAGCAAGGAAAAAGCCATTCTCCACGATAGACTCAGATGTCTCTGGATTGGTCTCTACATCACTTGGGTAAAACTCAAATGCAAGATCAATATCTTGTAATGCAGTGACAGTCATAAACGCACGAAGATTCTCCATGCCACAACCTTGCTCATACTGAAGCTTGATTAGAAATGGAGCATCTGTCTTTGGATAGTTAGAAATCTCTGCATTCAAAGCCTGAATAGAAGGAGCAGAACTCTCCGCTGCACCTTGCACTTCTTTAGGATTATCAGAATTGCTTATTTTTTGTAAAAAAGTATTAATATCTGTTATTATGTGGTCGATATTAGAACTAAGTGGTTCATTGTTTTCCAGTTTCTCAACTTCAGCACGAAGTGCATCTGTAGACTGGAACATCAGATTGAATAGATCACTTTTATGATCAGAACTTAGAGAGTCTAGTCCATTCTCACGAATGTAGAAGAACAAATCTTCGATATGATGGGCAATCTCCATTAAGGTAGAATATTCCATCATTGCGGAAGAACCTTTAATAGTATGCATGATACGGAAGATCTCATTTACATCATTTGTAGTAAAGTCTTCATTTTTCTCGGCTTCTATTAAGAGTTCATCTAATTGTTCTAACAGGGTATTTGTTTCATAAAGATATACTTCAAGCATATTATCCATAATATTAGCACCGCCTTGTCTTAAATGTTTAATATATCTTTAATATCGACAGGTGAATGCAAAAGGATAAGAGAAAATTATAGAGTAGGTAAAAAAATGTCAAATATTTTAAAAGTTACAACACCAGCGCTTGGATATGAAAACGCTGTTAACAAACAAAATCTAAATCAAGACGAAGCCATTGGGGTGCGTCCACCACTAAAACCAGATAATGCCGCAGAAACAGGAAATAAAAATCAGTTTTCCGGTTCGAAAGATGGTCCTGGTATTTTTCAGGACTCTAATTTTGCAAATTTTATTCGTACATTACAAGACGTACCGAAATTAAGAGAAGTAATGGGAAAACTTTTCTTTGGTGGAACAGAGCATTTAATTGAAGCGGGGATTCGTGCGCAAACTGCCAAGGATATCTCTGCCATGTTCCAACTTTTAAACGTTTCTTCTGAAGAAGTGACAGCGTTTCTAAAAAAACAGACAGAAGGATCCAACCGACTTCATGGTCCGATGTTTGATTTATTAAGAAAGGTCATGAGTGAGACTTCTTCTGTGGAATTGAAGTTTTCCATTTTGGAATTTCTAAAAAAATATAACGATATGTCATCTGGTTCTCATATCATGCACAACATTGAATCAGAATTAAAAGAAATTCAAAAATATATGTTTCGTCAAGATCGAGAACAGCTAGATGCTTTAGCAAAACAACTACAGCCCCATTCTTTAAAGACCAATGCGCAAAATACATTTTTATTGAAAAATCAGATTATTCCATTTCTTGGACGTTACATATCCACGACGGGAAATATGGGAAAAGTAAGAGATCTTATCAATCTTCTTACGTATAACACTTCACGTTATGAAAATGGAGCATTGGATTCCGTCATGCAGTCCTTCCGCAAAATGGAAGAATTCCCAGCCTTTCAAAAGAAATTTGGCGGCATGACAAGCGAAGAAGTTGCAAAGTTGTTTGAACGTGTGGATTTTGATAAGGCAGCAGGAAAAGCAGAGTGGTCGGACAAGTTTTTGGATGTGATGCGAACAGGAATCAAAGGTCAGGCAGGCACACAGACAAGAGAGATGTTTTTAAATCTCTTAAATGGCATGCTTGTAAATGAAAGCGTATATATGCCATTGCTTCATACAGCATTTCCACTTATTTTAGAGGGCGTTCCTATTTTTTCAGAAATGTGGATTGATCCAGAAGAGGAGAGTGAGAATTCACAATCTGGAGAAAAGGGAATCAAGATTCTTTTAAAATTTGATATGAAAGAAGTAGGATTTTTTGATATTCTCATGTATTATCAGAATCAGAAAATGAGTATGGTTATGCATTATCCAGATAAACTTCCGGTGAAAGGGGAGGTTATTCGAAAAGGCGTTTCCGAAATTTTAAAGAAAAACGGAATGGAAGTAGAATACCTATCCGTAGAAAAAGGCAAAGAATCCATCCCAGTTTCTGTAGCTTTCCCGAAACTATATGAAAGGAGAAATTCAGTTAATGTCACAATATAAAGATTTGATTGCTCAAAAAGCAGTTGCTCTTAGTTATGATGAAACAAAAGATGCTGCGCCGGTCATTGTCGCATCTGGACTTGGCTA
>JARIEI010000125.1 GCA_029256845.1 Ruminococcus sp.
TTAGATGAAATGAAAAAGAGAAATGAGAGGAAAGCAAAACTATTATATGATTATCTTGATCAAAGTATCCTGTTTCAAGGAACCGTTCGTAAAGAAGATCGCTCGTTAATGAATGTTCCTTTTGTGACAGGAAATAAAGAATTAGATGAAACATTTATAAAAGAAGCAAAAGAAGCTGGACTAGTAAATCTAAAGGGGCATAGAATCGTAGGAGGAATGCGAGCAAGTATTTATAATGCAATGCCATATGAAGGAGTGCAGTCTCTTGTTTCATTTATGAAAAAATTTGAGAAGGAGAACTTAAAATATGTATCAATATAGCTGTATGAATGAAATATCAGAAGAAGGATTAAATGAATTTGATGAACAATATATAAAAACAGAAGATTTAAAAGATGCAGATGTGATTTTAGTTAGAAGTGCAAAGATGCATGATATATCATTGGGAGATCACATAAAAGCAATTGCACGTGCTGGGGCTGGAGTAAATAATATCCCTTTGGAACGGTGTACAGAGAGTGGAATTGTTGTATTTAATACGCCAGGTGCTAATGCAAATGCAGTAAAAGAATTAGTGATTGCGGGATTACTTTTATCGGCAAGAGATATTGTAGGAGGAATACAGTGGGTCAAGAACAATAAAGAAAAGGCAAACTTAATAAAACTGACAGAAGAAAATAAAAAAGCTTTTGCTGGATTCGAAATTATGGGTAAGAAAATAGGGGTAATTGGTCTTGGAGCAATTGGTGTCCTTGTTGCCAATGCAGCCGTGAGCCTTGGCATGGAAGTGTATGGTTATGATCCATATCTATCCGTTGATACTGCATGGAAATTGTCGCGAGAAGTTCGACATGCGATGAATGTTGAGGAATTATATAAAGAGTGTGATTTTATCACGCTTCATCTTCCATCTCTTGACAGCACAAAAGGAATGATAGATTATAGAGCTTTTAATAGGATGAAAACAGGTGTAATTTTATTGAATTTTTCTCGAGATAGTTTGGTGGAGACAAAAGATTTGTTAGATGCCATAAACTGTGGAAAAGTACGAAGATATGTTACGGATTTTCCTGTACCAGATCTTGTAGATATAGAACAGTGTATTGTACTACCACATTTAGGTGCATCTACAAAAGAAGCAGAAGGTAATTGTGCAAAAATGGCGGTATGTGAATTACGAGATTTTATGGAACATGGGAATATTGTCCATTCAGTTAACTTTCCAGATTGTTCTCTTGGAAAGAAAGAAGAAGGAACAAGAATTACGATTATACATAGAAATGTTCCAAATATGAT
>JARIEI010000003.1 GCA_029256845.1 Ruminococcus sp.
TAGTAAGACCCCTTGAAGACGACGAGGTAGATAGGACAAAGGTGGAAGTATGGTAACATACGCAGCTGATTGTTACTAATAGGTCGAGGGCATAACCAAGCAAGGTGATAGGAATGGATGTTAAAAACTTCTTTGTGTGTGGTTTTGAAGGTATGTATATAGGATGAATGTAGACGGTACCTTAGGGTATCGTTTTTTCTTTTTACAGATATGTACTTTTCTAAACATCTAATATATGAAAAGGAGAATATAGAAATGGATAACAAAGTATTAGCAGTAGTTGATGGAGAAGAAATTACACAGGAAGAGTTTAATTGGTTTTTAAAAACAATTCCTAGTGATCGTCAGGCTTATCTTAATAATCCTCAGTTTAGAGAGCAATGTTTACAACAACTTATATCACTTCATTTATTTGCAAAACTTGGGGAACAACAAGAACTCAATCAAACAAAAGAGTATGAAGAAATTTTATTAAATGCAAAAAGAGATATTCTTGCGCAGATGGCAATGACACAGATGATGAAAGATGTTGATGTTACAGATGATGAGGTTGAAAAATTCTATAATGAAAATCAAAAGAATTTTGAGCAAGGTGCATCTGTTAATGCTAAACACATTTTAGTAGATAGTGAGGATAAATGTAAGGAGCTTCTTGAATTACTTCAGGCAGGTGAAAAAGAATTTGAAGTTGCCGCTCAAGAATTTTCAACATGTCCATCAGGAAAAAATGGAGGACAACTAGGTGAATTTAGAAGAGGTCAAATGGTTAAAGAATTTGAAGATGCTGCCTTTGCTGCAGAAATTGGTACAATTGTTGGACCAGTAAAAACTCAGTTTGGATATCATTTGATTAAAGTTGAGTCAAAGAAAGAAGCAACAACGATTCCATTTGCAGATGTAAAGGAAAATATTAAGAAAAGTCTTCTTCAAAAAGCACAAAATCAGGCTTACAATGATAAAATTAAGGAATTAAAGAAAGTATTTAAAACAGAAATTATGACAGATAAAGCTACGAACTAAAGTATAGAAAAACCAGTCTCATGGTAGTTTTTTACATAGTTTGATTTTTAGAAAGGATTAAATAGATGAAGAAAATCACATCGTTGTTTATGTGCATGACGCTCATTGTTGGTTGTATTGGTACAAATGTCAATTTGGTTTATGCAGATGAGATAGATCATGCAAACAACAGTATGGAGAGTTTGGAGAAATTCGTAGAAAATGAGGAAAAATCCGTAAATAACGAAGAGAAGAAAGTTGACAGCGAAGATATAGATATAGATATAGATAGCGAAAAAGAAGAGACTCTTTCACAGATAGATGAGATAGAAAAAAATAATGAGCAACATGTGGAGAATGGTCTTGATAATCTTCCAGTTGTAAATATGGAAAAAATGGAAGATAAAGTAGAGGCTAAAGAGAATAAGGATCAGCAGCAAGAAGAGTTCATTCAAACAAAACAAAAGGAACTTTCTACTGTTTACGTTAGCGGAAATGGTAGTAAAGATGCATCAGGTGAGTATGATAATGAGCCTACAAGTGATTTTCAGAAAGCCATTTCTAATGTTAAAGAAAATGGTAGTATTATAATACTCGGAGATATAAGTGTTACGGAAAACATCGAATTTCCAAATAAATTAATTTACATATCCGGACAATCTTCTGTTCGACCAGAATTACGCTTTTTAGGAGAGGTACAGGTCCGAAATTGGTTGTATTTTAAAGGCTTAACGCTGAATTTTCTTTCAGAAAATAAAGATTGTTTCTTTGTAAACGGAAATCGTGTAGAATTGCAGGATACGAATATTTTTGGAAATCCTAATATCTACCTTGGATCTAAATCTGAAAATGTTGAAAATGGTAATATAACAATTCGAAATAAAGAGTTGCTAAACAATCAGATTCATGCAATTTTTATGAGTGGGGTTAATGGTTATGAAGTGGAAGCACCTTCTGTTGAACTGCGAAATGTACAAAGTGCATGTGCTATCATTGGCAGCCAATCTAACGCCAGATCTTATGTTACGTTGGAAGGAACAACGGAATTGTCTAGTATATCGACTATTCAAAAAGTTACGTTATCAGATGAGGCAAATTTGCATCTAAATCATGAAATGAATGGTGTACAGGAACTTTACATAGATAAAGCGAAAATTACATTGGACCAAGGAACAAGTATTCATGCAGAATATATTTATGGAACGGTAGACATTGCATTTAATTATAAAGAAATAGAACAGAAGAATATTTTTACATGTAAATTGATGTATGGAGATGTCATAATTTCAGATGATTACATTCGCCAAGGATATAGGGTAAACAAAATAAAAAGTGGAAATCGTCTTTTGGTGGAAATGTTAAATTCAATGTCAGATTCGTTAAAAACAAATTATGCACCAACAATTCAACATCAAAAAGATATTATTTTTCGAGAAGGAACAACACCTGATTTAAGGGAAGGTGTTACAGCTTGGGATTTTGAAGATGGAGATTTGACGGATCAAATTATTTTTCCGGAAGTAGATGTTTCAGAATTAACGGTTGGAAAACATCCACTTGTTTATAAAGTGAAAGATCGACAAGGAAATATCGTGGAGTCTACAATGATTGCTTATATTATTCCAAATGCTTATCCAATTATAAGAGGTGCAAAAGAGCTGGAAATCAAGGCAGGAGAAGTTCAGTCTTTTGATTTGTGGACAGGAATTCGAGTAACAGACAATAAAGATGTTACATTGAAAAAGAATACAGAAGGAACTATAAAAGTACCAAAGGCGGGAACAAAAGAAAAATTTTTAATAACCTATACTGTAATAGATTCAGATGGTCATGAAACAAAAGCCTCAAGGTATATTACGGTTACTAATTTTATTCCTAAAATTGAAGGATTATCGGATGTCGAGCTTCAAGTAGGTGACTCGTTTGATTTTATGGAAGGTGTTCATGCAGCTGATTATGAAGACGGTGATCTAACAGGAATTGAAATTGTTGGAGAAGTAAAATTAGATAAAGCAGGTGCTTACCAATTACAATATTCAGTGACAGACAGCGATGGAAATGTAGTAAAACAAATTAGAAAGATACGAATTAAAGAACTGGTTGAACCCAAACCAGAGCCGGAAGTAAAGCCAGAGCCGGAGGTAAAACCAGAGCCGGAGGTAAAACCAGAGCCAGAGGTAAAACCAGAGCCGGAAGTAAAACCAGAGCCGGAGGTAAAACCACAGCCGGAGGTAAAACCAAGACCGGAAGTGAACCCAAAACCAATGTTGAAACCAGTTATACAAGATACACCGCAGCGAAAAGAAGCATTGGTGGCGGATAGCTCAAGAAGAGAAACATCCATGGTAAATAAAAAAAATGAGAATAAGATAGAAAAACAAAAATCAGCAGTTCAGCCAAAACAAATCAAAATTACATTAAAAGCAGACGAAGAAACGACTGCTTTTCATGCAAAATTAAAAAATGATGAAAAAGATTTAATTTCTATCATCTTAACAGAAAAAGAAATAAGAGAATTACAATCTGACACATCTATTCAAATTCAATTAAAGGTTCAAGATATTTCCAATAGAGTGAAAAAGGATGAAAAAGATTTAATTGAGACAGCAACAGGGGAAAAGTGGAAAGTTTCAACGTATTTTGATATAAGTTTGTTTCAACAAATTGACAACCAGATGAAAGAAAAGAGAGCAAATACGAATAAAAATATTACGATTTCGATGATAGTGCCAGAGGAACTAGTGAATCAAGACTCAAATGTAAATAGAGAGTATAAAATTATACGACTTCATGAAGGACAGACAACACTATTAGATACGGTATTTAACAGTAAGACGAATGAACTACAATTTGAGACGAATCAATTTTCAACATATGCTCTTTGCTACAATGATCAGCAAATGGATAATACAAAAACACAGGCAACACGTAATGTGATACCAATTGCTTGTGGAATATTATTAGGAACGTTAGCGATTATTTTTGCAGTTAGATTTAAGAAGAAACAAAAATAAAAAAGTTAAAAAGAGATTGGGGGATTAAACTCCAATCTCTTTTTGACTTATTTCGTGCTTTTTTCAGATTGTATTGCTAATTCTTTATATTCTTTTGGAGACATTCCAAATTCTTTTTTAAATGCTCGAAAAAAACTGGAATAATCTTTGAATCCATACATAAGATAGACATCACTTATGTTTGAAGCTGAAAGAATAGCTTGTTGACACATTTTTAACCGCTTTTTCGTAATGAACTGGTGAACGGAAAGTCCGAGATTTTCTTTGAATACATGTGCAATATGATATTTACTCACATAAAAATGGTCTGCAAGACGATCAAGTGAAAGCGTTTCTTCAAGATGATCTTCGATATATAAAAGTAAATTCTGATATAAATCTTGTTCTTCATGTTGGGACTTTGGATGTTCCATTTCATATACAGAACGATTTAAGTGAAGTATTAAATCGTTTACACAAAGTGAAATTTTGGCATCTCTTCCAAAACGATTGGAATGCAATTCCTCGATGAGACGAAAAACTTTTGATTGCAAAGAATTGAAAGCAATCATGTCGTAATGAAAAATATAATGTTTTGTGATTTTTGTATGTTGCATT
>JARIEI010000202.1 GCA_029256845.1 Ruminococcus sp.
ATTACATCACCACCCAATGACTCTAATGATAATGCAACACTTCGTCCAAAACTCCCAAGTCCTATTACTGCAAATTGTTTCTTCATTTTATATTCCTCTCAAACTATCCTAACATTATTTTCTCTTCCGGAAGATCCCGAAGTTGTTCTACTCCTTTTACTTTCCCTGCAAAAACAAGCCCCATCGTAATTGGTCCAATACGACCTACATACATTAATAGCATCAAAACAATATGACTTGCTCTTCCAAGATGTGGGGTGAGATCTGCACTTAATCCTACAGTTGCAAGTGCAGAAGTAGCTTCATACATTAATTTAAGAAAATCTTTGCCTGGTTCTAAAATAGTTAGCAATGTAACTCCGGATAACCAGAACAAAAATGTGATGGTACTAATTGCAACTCCAGAGCGAACAATGGAAGCATCTAGCTTTCTTTTGAAACACTCTGTTTCTCTTCTTCCTTTAATGACGCAAACACAAGTTAAAACGACCATTGCCGCGGTTGTTGTCTTTACACCACCTGCAGTTCCTCCTGGTGAACCACCAATAAACATGAGAATACATGACAGAAGTTTGGATCCTTGGGTAAGACCATTTTGTGACATGGTTGCAAATCCCGCTGTTCTTGTAGTTACAGACTGAAAACCGCTTGCCATAAGTTTCTGTCCTACACTCAATTTTCCAATCGTTAAAGGGTTGTTATATTCTAATAAAAAGACGCCAACTGTGCCGATTAAAATCAAGAAAAACGTTGTACAAAGGACGATCTTGGACTGTAATTTTAATCTGGTAAATAAACGCCGAAGTGGCAAATGTCCTCGAAATACTTTCTTTGCATTGTACAATACATCATACCATACGGTAAATCCAAGTCCCCCCATAATAATTAGGAACATGGTCGTAAAACTAATCAGTGGTGATCGAATATACTGAATAAAGCTTGATGTTCCGATCAAATCTATTCCCGCATTACAAAATGCGGATATAGAGTGAAAGATTGCGTAAAAAACTCCTTTGCTAAATCCAAACTGTGGAACAAACATAAAACTATACAAAATAGCTCCCAGTGCTTCTACAAAAAAGGTTCCTTTTAAAATTCGGATGATAAACTGTACCATCCCAGATAATGTGTCAAGATTGTACCCTTGCTGGATCATCATACGCTCTCGCATGGTAATCTTTTTCTTTATAATTAAAAAGAATGCCACCGTACAGGCAATGACTCCAAGCCCTCCGATTTGAATTAGAACAAGTAAGATTCCTTTTCCAAAAGCCGTAAACTGTACTGCTGGTGTGATGGTAACAAGTCCAGTCACACATACGGCTGACACAGAAGTAAACAGTGCATCAATGAATTTGATTGGCACATGATTACTGATAGGCAGCCACAAAAGAACGCCTCCTAAAAGAATGACGCCTAAGAACCCAAGAGCAATTTTTTGCATGGGATCTAAACATGTTTTTTTCTGATTTTTCATTTTCATTTTCTCATACCTTAAAGCGGTATCCTACCCCCCAAATTGTTTCAATATATTGTGGGTGAGAGGTATCGTATTCTATCTTCTCCCGTATTTTTTTTATGTGGACAGTAACCGTGGCGATATCTCCCACAGATTCCATATCCCAGATTTCTCTGAACAATTCTTCTTTGGTATACACGTGATTTGGATGTCCGGCAAGAAACGTTAAAAGATCAAATTCTTTTGTCGTAAAGGAGCGCTCTACTTCATTTACCCATACTCTTCTAGCAGTTTTATCAATCTTTAGACCTCGAATCTCAATGACTTCATTTTCTTCTACGGTACTTCCAATCAATCTTTCATACCGAGCAAGATGTGCTTTTACACGTGCAACAAGCTCACTTGGACTAAATGGCTTTGTCATATAGTCATCTGCGCCTAAACCAAGTCCTCTGATTTTATCAATGTCGTCTTTTTTCGCAGACACCATAATAATCGGAGTATTCTTTTGGCTTCGTACCTGTCGACAGATTTCAAATCCATCTACACCTGGAAGCATTAAATCCAGAATAATCAAATCATAATCCTCTTTCATCGCTTTTTCAAGTCCTGTTTTTCCATCATTGACTACAATCACCTCAAAATTGCTCAATTCGAGATAATCTCTTTCAAGATCTGCAATACTTTCTTCATCTTCAATGATCAAAATTCTCTTACTCACTCAGTGGTACCTCCTGATACTTTCTTATTACAAAATACATTGTTGTTCCTACACCATTTTCACTGGTAGCCCAGATTTTTCCGCCATGCTCTTCTACAATTTTTTTCACAATGGAAAGCCCAATTCCACTTCCCCCTTTGGAAGAATTTCTAGAAGCATCTGTTCGATAAAATCGATCAAAGATGTATGGAAGATCTTTTGGCGCAATGCCTTTTGCATTGTCTTCTAGTTCTACTTGAATAAAGTCTCCTACATCTTTTAATCTCATATGAATTTCTGCTCTTGGTTTGTCCATATATTTAACAGAGTTATTTACAATATTATTGATCACACGTCGAAGCTGTTCTGGGTCTACAATTACTTTTGAATCTTCTTCTAAATAATTTTGGTAAGTAAATGCAACTCCTTTTTCCTCTAATTCCATCGCAAGATCTTCTGCACAATCTCCAAAATAGTTTTTTGCAGAAATGGTGCTAAAGTCGTAGGGAATTCGATTGGTATCAATTTTAGAATACAATGTTAATTCATTTATGAGAAGATCCATTTCATTAGCCTTATTGTATATTGTTTTTATGTATCTGTCCATCTTTTCTGGCGTATCTGCAACCCCATCCATAATTCCTTCCACATATCCTTTGATTGCTGTAATCGGCGTCTTTAAGTCATGAGAAATATTACTAATTAACTCTTTGTTTTCTTTGTCAAAGGCTACCTTTTCTTCTGCATTTGCCTTTAAGCGAAGTCTCATTTCCTCAAAATCTCGACAGAGCATTCCTATTTCATCATCTGTTTCGCTACGGATTTCGAAATCTAAATTTCCTTCTTTGATGTTTCTTGCTGCAATCTGAAGCTTTGAAAGTGGAATAGACACTGTTCGATAAATCCAATAAATCAATAGAGAGGCCGTCAAAAACACGACAAGCAAATATAAGTCTTGTATCTCTCCTATCGCTCCTGCAGAATTTGGTGCAAATAATTGCATTGCTAAGATTACAAAGAATGTTGGCAGAATCATTACCGACATAAATGCGATTATTAATTTTGTTTTTAGTTTCATCACGTCACCTCACCATTCGACAGATTATTCAAAATACATTTGGTACCTTTAA
Organism: Ruminococcus sp.; assembly: GCA_029256845.1. GTDB lineage: Bacteria > Bacillota > Clostridia > Lachnospirales > Lachnospiraceae > JAHHTM01. The sequence goes on from JARIEI010000202.1 coordinate 3,290, forward strand.
AAAAACAGGTACCCAAAAAGGCACCTGTTTTTACGCACCTAATACTGTGTATTCTACAGATATTTCTTCAATGCGTCAACTTTATCTAATTTTTCCCATGGTAGATCAAGATCATTACGTCCAAAGTGTCCGTAAGATGCTGTTTGTTTGTAAATTGGTCTGCGAAGATCCAACATTTTTATAATTCCTGCTGGACGCATATCAAAGTTTTCACGGATAATTTCAATAATCTTTTCATCTGAAAGTTTTCCTGTGCCAAAGGTTTCTACATTGATTGATGTTGGCTGTGCAACTCCAATTGCATAAGATAATTGAATCTCACATTTATCTGCCAACCCTGCTGCAACAATATTTTTTGCCGCATAACGTGCTGCGTAAGCCGCGGAACGATCTACCTTTGTACAATCTTTTCCTGAAAATGCTCCGCCACCATGACGAGCCATTCCACCATAAGTATCAACGATAATCTTTCTTCCTGTAAGTCCGCTATCTCCATGTGGTCCACCGATTACAAAACGACCTGTTGGATTAATAAAGAATTTTGTGTTTTCATCTACCATTTCCGCTGGTATGATTTCATCAAATACATACTTTTTGATGTCTTCATGGATTTGTTCTTGTGTTACATCTGGATCATGCTGTGTAGATAATACAACCGCTTCCAATCTGTATGGTTTTCCATTTTCATCATATTCTGCAGTTACCTGCGTCTTTCCGTCTGGTCTTAAGTATGTAAGCGTTCCATTCTTTCTTACTTCTGTAAGTCTTCTTGAAAGCTTATGTGCAAGTGCAATTGGATATGGCATAAATTCTTCTGTTTCATTTGATGCATAACCGAACATCATTCCCTGATCTCCTGCTCCGATTGCTTCAATCTCATCGTCAGACATTCTATTTTCTTTGGCTTCAAGCGCTTTATCTACACCCATAGCAATGTCTGTAGACTGCTCATCAATTGCAG
>JARIEI010000147.1 GCA_029256845.1 Ruminococcus sp.
CAGGCAGCTTTGGATGCAGGGATAAAACTATCGGATTTGACGGTTTCGAAGTTTGTATTTGGAAATCTTTTACCAGTTACCATTGGAAATATTTTAGGTGGAGTTGTAATTAGTTATGTATTATGGATCTGCCATTGTAAAAAAGAAGAAAAATAAAAAAATCCTGGTTGCTTTTTACGTACGTTAGATAAGGAAGTAATTTAGAAAACTGAACATTTTTTATATTCTCAATCGTACATTTGCACTTCTCGAAAGATTTCTGTAAAATGAGAACACAATCAAATTACAGGAGATCAAGGCTATAAAACTGTCCGATGATTTGAGTGTGAAATTATTCATACCTGACAGAGGTCGAGCAGCAGGCGCAGGGGTAGTCCTTCGGGATTGCCCCTGTTTTTTGTTCTATCTGATAATGGTAGAACGATAAAAGAAATATCTTGAATCAGAAATTGCCAAAGGGGTGCAACTCTATATGCTGACTAATATGAAATCTGTTGGAATTGTTTCTGTTCATGGGAGACTGATAGAAAATCTTTGAAGAGCAACTGGATGCCGAATAGGAAAAATCCTACTAGTGGTTGGAAAAAAACTATCAGAATAATCTGGATAGTCAGTTCCGTTATCAGGTATTTCCTGATACAATGAATCAAGAAAAGCGGAGGTGACATTACATGAAATCGAATTTTGCAGAAAATATAAAGGCATTGCGCAAAGAGCGGCAGATCACCCAAGAGCAGTTGGCAGAAGCTATGGGTGTTTCTTCTGGTGCCATCTATAAATGGGAACAGGCCATTTCTACACCAGATATCGAAGTGATTATGGAGATTGCCCGTTTCTTTGGCGTTTCCGTGGACGCGCTGGTGGGCTTTCAAGTATGTATCAGCGACAAGGAGAGGATCGTGAAAGCACTGAAAAACATCAAGTTGGATAAGTGCTATGAGGATCGCTGGGAAGAGGTGGAGGGTTGGTTGCGGCGGTATCCCAACGATTTTGAAATCGTATATCACAGCGGCGTGCTTTACAATCTGGCAGGGATCGAAACGGGAAACAAGCAGTATCTTTCCCGTTCCATCGCCCTCATGAACCATGCCTGCAGTCTGCTCAGCCAGAACCGGGATCCTCAAATCAGCAAAACCTCTCTCAGCAGAGACATGGCTTTTGCCTATCTGCTTTTGGGGGAGGATCGGAGGGGACTGGAGTTGCTCAAAAGTCAGAACCCCTGCGGCATCAACGATGATGTGATCGGGCAGGAGTTAGCGACTGTGCCAGGTCACAGAGCGGACGGACTGCCCTACCTTTCTGCGGCACTCCTTCGATGCACCGCTAGCCTGTACCGGGTGGTGATCGGTTATCTCAATCTCTTTTTTGACAGGAAAGACTATGCTGCAGCAGCCTGGATGCTCCAGTGGTTCAGCGGGTATCTGGATGGTCTAAAAACGGAGCGGGGTGTCAGCTATCTGGATAAGGACAATGCCCTGCTGCAGGGGATTTGCGGAGCAGTTTACGGCATCATGGGGCAGGAGGAGCAGGCAAGAGTCTGGCTACAAAAGGCCCGGAAGCTGGCTATGGAATTTGACGCAGCTCCGGATTACACCAGCCGGAACATCCGCTACTGTGAGGCAGAGGAGCCTAGGGTGGCCTATGATAACATTGGCTGTACCGCCATGGATTCCATTCAAAACTTCCTGCGGGAGGGCATTTGCTCTGAGGGGGAACTGGGAGCAACACTGTGGGGGGAGATCTGTCATGAAGCATAAAAGACGAAAAGAATATACATCCCAGTTTTTCGAGGGGAATCGGCTCTTGTTCTGCATTGCGTTTTCTACAGGGATTTTCGCATTTTCACTGAACTTTGTCATCACATGGCTATTGCAGCAAATGCTCGATTCCATATCCGGGGAGCAGAATATGCTACCGCTGTCTGTGCTTGGGCTTTTCTGTCTGGGAATCCTACTGCTCATCATTCTCTTCAAGCAGATTAGCTACTGGACAAAACCACGCTTTTTGCAGCGTGCCATGGTTCAGTACAAGAACTACGCCTTTGAAAAGCTGACAAAGAAATCTATGTCCACATTCCGAAAGGAGAGCACTTCTGATTATCTTTCTGGTTTTTCCAATGACCTCAATATCATTGAGACTGATTATCTGAAAGCTCAATTCGGAATTGTGGCGAACATTGTAGCGCTAGTAGGGGCAATACTTATGATGCTTTGGTATAGCTCCGTTATGACAGCCATTGCCTTGGGGTTTTGTGTTTTGCCCATGTTAGCAGCTATTTTTACTGGGAACAAGCTGGAAAAATCACAAAAGCAGGTTTCAATAAAAAATGCTAACTTTCTATCCGCACTCAAGGATGCAATCGGCGGATTTTCTGTAATGAAAAGTTTCGGTGCCGAAAAAGAAATTGCAAAAGTGGTTGGACAAAGCAGCCGCCACGCAGAGCAAGCAAAGTGCAGCAGGGAGAAGCTTGATATTATCCTTGATATGCTTAGTGCAGTTGCTGGTGTAACGGCTCAACTTGGAACTGTCCTTGTTGGTTGTGCCTTGACCCTTTCGGGCTATGTGATTACTCCCGGAAAACTTATCGCCTACTTGGATTTAACCGGTCTTTTTATTATGGGTATCCGTGAATTGCCAGTACTGCTTGGAAAGCGTAAGGCAGCCCTGGGACTTGTGGACAAGTTGGCGGATGCGCTGGAGGAAAATACGGAGGATTCCGGTGTGGAGCTTACAGAGCCGCTGCAGCAGGAAATCACCCTTTCTCATCTGTCTTTTGCTTATGACCTGGAAAAGCCGGTGCTAAAAGAAATCAGCTGTTCCTTCCAAAAAGGAAAAAGTTATGCCATTGTAGGCGCATCCGGCAGTGGCAAGTCCACGCTCTTGAATCTACTTATGGGTAGTGACAGTTATGAGGGGAAAATCTACTTTGATAACCAAGAGATGCGGGATATCAGCAGCAAATCCCTCTGCAATGCAATCTCCATGATTCAGCAAGACGTCTTTGTTTTCAACGCCTCTATCCGGGATAATATTACCATGTTTAAGGAGTTTCCGAGAGCACAGGTGGATGAAGCCATCCGTCTCTCCGGGTTGTCTGCCTTGGTATCTGAAAAGGGAGAGCATTACCTCTGTGGCGAAAATGGCTGCAATCTTTCCGGTGGAGAGAAGCAGAGAATTTCCATTGCAAGAAGTTTGTTGAGGAAAACGCAGATTCTCCTGGCCGATGAAGCAACCGCCGCTCTGGACGCAGAGACAGCATATCAGGTCAGTGATGCCATTCTGAATCTCACTGATATGACGAGGATTGTAGTGACACATGCTTTGGACGGAAAGCTTCTACGCAGATATGATGGAATTCTGACGATAAAATCTGGCAGAATCATAGAGTACGGCAGCTTTGATGAGCTGATGGAACAGAAAGGATATTTCTATTCTTTGTACACCGTTTCGCAGTAAAAAACAAAATCAATGTAGCAAATGTAGTGAATACAGAAATTATAAGAAAGACCAGCGGGTGTCGGAATCTTCCGGCACCCGCTGTTTTTGTATTTTAATGATTCTTTTCCGTAAAGCTCGGTACAGACCTTGGATGAGCGATGCGTTTGTAATCCTTGTTGAAGTCTGTAAAGAGTGTCTTACGCTGAAGGATATGCACATTGTCATATTTATTACAACCCCCAAAAAACTTCCTTATGGGGCGTGCCCATTTAGCAACTAGGATTTTCGTCTTTCGAACACTTCCATACCTCTTTGGAAATATAAAGCTTCGAAGAAATGAAAGAAGATATTGGAATAATCAAAAGACAACCGATCATGCTAAACGCAATACAAGAAAAATCTTGAAGGAATGCTTTTGAGTTTAGAATGTTTAAAAGAGAATAGTGATATTCACGTAAGTAAATTAGTAGCATTAGTGCTTCGCCAATATAGGCAAAAAACAAAGTGTTTACAGTTGTAGAGAGAATGTCTTTTCCAATACACATCCCAGAATGAAAGAGCTCTTTTTGTGTACGTTTTTTTGCAATGGCTATTTCGTATAGACCAGAGGTAACAGAAACGGCAGTATCCATTACTGCACCGAGAAGCCCAATAAGAATCAGACAGATACTTACTTTATGCATATCTACACCCACAATGAAAGAGTAAAAAATGGAGAGCTCCCCTTTTAATTCGATTTCATTTAAGCCTTCTAAGTGAAGTTTACTGCTAAAAAGAACTACAATTGCAAGCAGAAGAATCATTACAACAATAACAGACAGAAAGGCAGAATATGTTTTTATGTTCTTCCCGTTTTGGTAGGTTAAGGTAAGACAATTAATTAGAATTCCACCAAGAATTGTTACAAGATAAGGGTTAAATCCTGCCGCCATTGACCAAATCATAAGAAAAAAAACAAGAAGATTTCCAATGATTGTAAGTAAAGACACAACTCCTCTATCGCCACCAATCAACACAATGAGAAGAAGTAAAAATAAAACAAGAATTAAAATCATTTTCTATTCCTCCGTTTCAATAAAAATAGGCTTGAGAGCAAAATGGATATAGGAATTGCAAGTAATATTTGAATCGATCCAAATAAAAAGCGGCAAATTTCAAATGGAATTTGAAGTTTGATAATTGTAATTAAAGAAATGTCGTTTTTCATTTTCAAAATAATTAATGGCATAAGTCCGCAGACATAAGTAAATAAAAGTACATTGATCATTGTACCCATAATGTCGTAGCCGATTTGTCGACCTGATAAAAAGAATTCCTTTCGGGAAATATCAGGTGTTTTTTTGGCAAGTTCATATAAAGAAGAACAAAGACTAACAGATACATCCATGATTACACCAAGTCCGGCAAGTTCTACACTGGCAAAAAAGATTTGCTCCAAATCATGGCCCCCAACAATATAGTCCAAAGCAGCATAGTCAATTTCTTCGCCGTAGGTAAGGGCAAATTTAAAAAGAAGCAAGGAAATTGTTAGTGTTAAAAAAGTAGAGGAAAGTGCCACAAAGGTACTTTTTTTTATGCCATTTGATAGCAACAATGTGACACATGGAAAAACAAAAATCAGAATATTTGCAACAAGTAGTATATTCATTCCTTCAGAATAGAAATGAAGAGAAAAAACAAAAACAGCGATATTCAAAATAGTAGTAATGGTTACAAAAAAGCCTCGTTTTCCTGTAAGAAGTAGTATTAGATAAATAAAAAATGCAACAAGAATAAAGGTATAAGAATCTCGCTTGATTCCCTGAATGTTGCTAGAGGTTAGAGAATCATTGGATCCAAGAGAAAGAAACACTTTATCACCTCGTGCAAATTTTGTAGAGTCCATTTGGGAAAAGGTAAAAGTGTTTTTTAATGTGATCGTAGATCCTTTTTTACTTGTGTTTAATAGTTTTACAGTTAATGTCTGCACATAAGACTTTTCCGATATGGGAAAATTTCCATTGTTGTGATTTGTTATCGTTTTTGATGTTTCGGTCGTGACCTTAACGATTTTTCCAATTGGAGTCTTGTAGCAAAAGTCGTTGTTTAAAAGAAAAACAACGGAAAAAAGAAACAATATAGTAAGAATCATTTGTTTTGGATAGGTCTTGTATAAGGTATGTAACTTGTCTTTTATAATTTTTAAATTCATAAATAATGTCCTTCATAATAATACAGATTGATTATTCTAGTCATTATAGCAGACTTAAAAAAAAACAGCAAATAAAGTGAAGAATTAAGGATTGATTTTTCATAAAAAAACTGGTAATGTTTTCATAAATAAACAAGGCAAGGAGACGAAGATATGAAGAATTCCAGCCGCTTTTTTGAGAATCGTGATTGTGAGTATTTTCCGTGTCACAAGGGGGGAAAAGATTTTAATTGTCTTTTTTGCTACTGCCCGCTTTATACAATGAATCCGTGTCCTGGAAATCCAACTTATCTGCAAATACAAGGGAAAAAGGTCAAAGATTGTACAAATTGTATTTATCCACATCGGCCAGAAAATTACGATAACATACTAAAACAAATGTGTAGATAAAAGAGAGGAACGTGATTTATGACAAAGACAGAAGCATATCAAAAAGCAGGGGAACAGATTGTTCGAAGGTTACAATGTGAAGACAATATGATTGCAAATCTAGGCAATGTGTCAGCAATATTGAATGAGTTTATGGAGGAAATCAACTGGGTTGGATTTTATCTTTTTACACAGAATCAGCTTGTCCTTGGTCCTTTTCAGGGGAGAGCGG
>JARIEI010000089.1 GCA_029256845.1 Ruminococcus sp.
TAAATGAAGAATGCAAGAAAAAGGCACGTCAGACTTTTCAAGAACTTCTTCGAATGAATGTTGTACCGATTGTGAACGAGAATGATGCTATTTCTGTAGATGAACTTGTTTATGGAAATTTTGGAGATAATGATACGCTTGCAGCATATGTGGCAACACTTGTAGATGCAGATCTTTTGATACTTATGTCTGATATTGATGGGTTGTATACAGATGATCCAAGAAAAAACAAAGAGGCTCGTCTTATAGATACAGTCAAAGAAATTGATGCGCATCTTGAGAGAATGGCCAAAGGGTCTTCTACAGAATGTGGCACGGGAGGAATGGCTACGAAAATTACAGCAGGAAAAATGGTTACAGAGTGTGGGACGGATATGATTATTGCAAATGGAGAAAATATATATTTGATCGATGATATTATGGCTGGGAAAAAAGTGGGTACACTATTTTTAGCACGTAAACAGGATTGCAATGTAAAAGAATAGGAGGAATTGTATGTGCAGTTACATGGAAACACTTGGAAAACGTGCAAAGGAAGCGTCAAGATGTGCAGCAAGGCTAGGTGCACTCGAGAAAAATAGAGGACTGTTATCTGTGGCGGAAGAACTTTTACTAGAAAAAGATTTGATATTAACAGAAAATCAAAAAGATCTTTTAAAAGCTGAAAAAAGTGGAATGAAATCCTCACTTTTGGATCGGTTGAGATTAACAGAAGAACGTTTAAATGAGATGGCAGACGGCTTAAGACAAATTGCAGCATTGGAAGATCCGGTTGGTGAAATAATTTCCATGAAATATAGACCAAATGGTCTTCGTATTGGACAAAAAAGAGTCCCAATTGGGGTGGTTGGTATTATTTATGAATCCAGACCGAATGTTACTGCAGATGCATTTGGGTTATGCTTTAAAACCGGTAATGCAGTGATTTTACGAGGTGGAAGTGATGCCATTGATTCGAATAAAGCTATCGTACGTGCAATCAAAGAAGGGTTAAGAAAAGCTCGTCTTTCTCAGGATTTAATTCTTCTTGTAGAAGATTCAGATCGGGAAATTGTACTGGAAATGATGCAACTTCATGGATTGATTGATGTGCTAATTCCAAGGGGCGGGAAAGGTCTGATTTCGAATGTTGTAGAAAATAGCACCATTCCCGTAATTGAGACGGGGACAGGAAATTGTCATATATACGTGGATGAATCTGCCAATCTTAAAATGGCAGCGGAAATCATTGAAAATGCAAAAACGCAGAGAATGGGAGTATGCAATGCTTGTGAATCACTTGTGGTTCATGAAAATGTTGCACAACAGGCACTACCACTCATTGTGCAAAAATTAAAATCTCACAATGTGGAAATTCGAGGAGATGAATTTGCATGTACGATCTGCAATGACATTCTTCCGGCATCGGAGGAAGACTGGGGCACAGAGTATTTAGATGCTATTATCTCTGTAAAAACAGTAAAGAGCTTGGATGAGGCGATTCGTCACATCAATACCTATAACACAGGTCATTCAGAGTCTATCATCACAAATGATTATCAACATGCGTTACGTTTTCAAGATGAGATCGATGCAGCGGCAGTGTATGTAAATGCATCCACAAGGTTTACAGATGGTTTTGAATTTGGCTTTGG
>JARIEI010000161.1 GCA_029256845.1 Ruminococcus sp.
GTCATACACATATGCTCCGCTTCTGCCATAACTATCACACCTTTTGGTTTTAGATATTTCATCAAAGCTTCTGCAATCTGCCCAGTCATTTGCTCCTGGAGCTGTAATCTTTTCGCATATACTTCCACCGTACGGGCAAGCTTGCTAAGCCCTGCGACTTTACCATCTGGGATATAAGCAACATGAACGTTTCCATAAAAGGGCAACATATGATGCTCACACATAGAATAGAATGTAATGTCTTTTTCTACAACCATATCATTATTTGTAACATGAAATGTTTTTTGCAAATGTTCTTCTGGATCTTCTTGCATCCCTCCACATATTTCTTCATACATACGTGCAATACGCTCTGGTGTTTCTACAAGACCTTCTCTTGTAAGATCCTCTCCTATTCCTTCTAATACCATTCTAATGCCTTGCTTTATTTTCTCCTGATCCATCACATTTCTTTCCTTTCTTCTACAAATTTTATGATCTTTCCTAGATAAGACAAGGAACCAAATGCTACAATCACATCCTCCTTTGCAGATTCCTGATAGGCAAGTTCTACTGCCTTTTTCATATCACCTACATTCTCTACACAGGAACAATTGTTCTTCAAAACTTGTCCGAGTTCTTCTGCTGGCAAAGTTCGGTTGGTATCTGGAAGATCAATGGTATAAATCTTTTCCGCCAAAGGTCCCATAATGTGTGCAATTTTATTAAATTCTTTATCTTTAAAAACGCCCATAATAAATCGAAGTCGTTTTTCTTTAAAATATTGCTGAATCGTTTCTTTTAATTGCAGTGCCGCATCTTCGTTGTGAGCACCATCTACAATAAAGACAGGCTCTGTATCAATACAGGTAAATCTACCTGGCCATTTTGTTTTTTTGAATCCCTCATACACGGCTTTTTGTGGAATTGGGTATCCTTTGGCTTCCAACGCTTTTATAACTCCTAATGCCGTTACTACATTTTTTATCTGACACCTTCCGGCAAGTGGAATCCGAAGTTCTTTGTATTCCTCATAAGAAATAATCTGTCCATCTATTCCTTCTTGATGTAAAATTGCCTTTGCGTCATTCTCCTCATAAACAATGGATTGCATGGATTTTGCAGTTTCCTTTAGTACTTCTAAGACGATTCTTTTCTGATTAGATGTAACAACGCAACATTGATTTTTTATAATTCCTGCTTTGTTTCGTGCAATCTCTTCCAATGTAGTTCCAAGCACATTCATATGATCCATACTGATTGTAGTAAACACTGCCGCAATTGTATTTTCAACGACATTTGTTGCATCCAATCTTCCACCAAGTCCTGTCTCTAGTACAACAAAATCACAATTTTTCTGCGCAAAATACAAAAAAGCCACTGCCGTTTCCATCTCAAAAACAGTCGGACTTCCCTTCCCGTTTTTTTCCATACGCACAGTTGCTTTTTTTACTTGTTCTACTAAATCCGCGAACGCTTCTTCTTTTATCCACGATTGATCAACGCTAATTCGCTCTAGATAAGAAACAACTGTTGGTGAAACATATCTTCCAGTACGGTACCCCGCCTCCGTTAAAATTGACGAAATGTATGCAAGCACGGATCCCTTGCCATTGGTTCCTGCGATATGTATGAACTTTAGTTGATTCTGGGGATCCCCTAGTTCATGCAACAGTTCTCGAATCGTATCCAAACCAAGTACACTTCCGTATTTCGACACTTTGTCCAAATATACCCTTGCTTCTTTATAGGTCACGTTTCTTGTTTCCTTTCCATATATTTTATTTAATAATAATACAGTTTTTATCATAACATATGACTTTTCAGCTTTCAACCAATGCTCCCTTATTTTCTTACACTTGACAAATCCTTTTTTATCTAATATATTAAAAGCAAGAACTGTATTAGTTGAATTAGTACACTTAATACACTTCACTTTTTTGATTACATGAAAGGAGGTATCCTATGATCACGATCGACTATCAAAGTAAAACGCCTCTGTACGAACAAATCGTCGAACGGTTTCAAATGCTTATCCTAAAAGGAATATTAAAACCTGACGAGCAACTACCTTCTGTTCGTTCTTTGGCTTTAAAACTCGCGATCAATCCAAATACCATTCAAAAAGCTTACACGCAGCTAGAACAGCTGGGGTACATTTATCCGATTAAAGGTCGCGGAAATTTTGTTTCTGGAACAGACAAACTTGCTGATGAACAACGCTTAAAATATTTCAATGATCTAAAGTCTTTAGTGACATATGGGATTGATTTAGGTATCCGCTCAGAGGATTGTCTTTCCTTTATTAAACAACTCTACATTGGAGGTACAACATGATTGAATTAAAAAATATTGATAAAACATTTCAAGGAATTCATGCGATTGACCACATTTCAGCTTCCATAAAAGATGGCATGATTTTTGGTCTGGTAGGAAGTAATGGTGCTGGAAAAAGCACACTTATGCGTCTAATCAGCGGAATCATAAAACCGGATGAAGGTGAAATACTCGTAGATGGCAAGCCGGTTTTTGAAAATCCTTCTGCCAAAAGAAATATTTGCTTTCTTTCTGATAGCGCCTACTTTTTTCCAAATGCTACTGCTGCATCGATGAGAGACTCCTACGCCCTACTCTATCCAGATTTTAAAAAAGATACCTTTAATGATCTGGCAGAAAAAGTTGGACTTGATCTACATCGAAAAATCAATACCTTTTCAAAAGGAATGAAAAAACAAGTTTCCATTCTTTTAGGACTGTGCGCAAACACCAAATATCTTTTATGCGACGAAACATTTGATGGGCTTGATCCTGTAATGCGCCAAGCTGTTAAAGGACTTTTTGCTGCCGAACTTATGAATCGCGATTTTACTCCTATTATTGCCTCTCATAATTTAAGAGAACTGGAAGACATCTGTGATTCTATCGGACTTTTGCATAAAGGAAACTTATTGTTTGCCCAAGATCTTGATACTATGAAAATTCATGTTCATAAAATTCAGTGTGTTCTTCCTGACCTTTCGAAAGAACAACAATTGTTACAAGAACTAAACGTATTGCAATACGAAAAATCTGGTTCTTTAATGCTGATCACTGCACGTGGTACAAAAGGTGCACTACTAAATTGTGTCAATCGTTTTGATCCCATTTTTGCAGAAATTTTACCTTTAACCCTAGAAGAAATTTTCATAAGTGAAACGGAGGTGGCTGGATATGACATCAAAAATTTCTTATCCTAAATTTATAATTGAAAATCTAAAACATCGAGCATGGCTAGTTGCTCTTTCTTTGATTGCACAATTTATCATACTCCCTGTCTATACTCTTATGTACATTGATAATAAAAAGTTGTCTCTTATAGATCCTTCAAGCCTAAAGGAATTAAAAGAGTGGGCTTCTTACAATTTCACTGGACTTTTAAATGGACAGGGTAATTTCTTTGTTGTCATTTTATTTTTTGGTATGGGACTTCTGTGCGCGGTTACAGGATTTTCCTACCTTCACTCCAAAGTAAAACAAGATTTCTACCATAGTATGTCCCTGACAAGAACACAATGGTTCCTCATTTCTTATATAAGTGGACTCTTGATTTTTCTTGTACCTTTTATACTATTTTCTTTGTGTACTATTTTTATTGGACAGCTAAATGGACTTATGACAGCATCCTTACTTCTCTACTGCCTAAAAGCAATTTTGTATGGAATCATGGTTTTCTTTTTGTCCTACCACACGTGTATTTTTGCAATGATGCTAACAGGTCAGATCATAACTGGAGTCCTTGCCTATGCCGTATTGCTAGTATATGGATCCGCAATATTGGGATTGCTCGATGCCTTTTGTAGCGTTTTTTTACACACCTGGGTTTCAAACTTGTCACCTTTTAATTCTGTCTTTTCATGTAGTTCACCTGTGGCATTAGCGGCAAACTTTATTGGGGCTAATGTTTCAGATTCTGGAATGACTTTAGGCTTTAGTCATATAGGAAACAATAACGTAAAAATTTGGAGTATATCTGTCTTAGTATTAATTGTTTTCTTTGTTGCATCACTCTTATTGTACAAAAAATACCCTGCGGAAGCTGCTGAAAATGCCTTGTCATTTCCAAAAACAGGTGGCGTGATTAAATGCTTGATTGCCATTCCATGCGCGCTTGGAATTGGATTATTTTCTAACGCATTCTTTGGCTATTCTCAACAAAATCATTGGCTCTTTATCTTAAGCATCCTATTTGTTATTCTTGTATGTTTTTTGGTAGAATTCATCTATCATCACGATTTGAAAATGATTGGTTGCGGAAAGCTTTCAACTGGAATCTCTTTGGCTGGTGTTTTAATGATTTTATGCACTTTCCAGTTTGACTTATTTGGATATGATTCTTACATTCCAGAAGAAGATTCCTTAAGCAGTATGTCTGTGTACTGTTACGACAACAATAACTACTATGATTACCAACTATACAAACATGATACAAATCGTATTTTAGAAAAAACAGCCACGACTGATTTTCACCCATTGTATGAGCTTGTAAAACGACATAAGTCTGCAGATGACACTGCTCATCTTTCTAATATTATTGTACGCTTTGAGCGAAAAAAAGGACGCCCTATTTATCGTGAATATGGCGTGGATTATCAAGACTTGAGCCATGCATTTGAATCAAAATATCAAGATTTAAATTACCGCAAACAAGAAAATCCAATTTTTAACATTCAGAAAGAGGACGTGGATTATTTTCAATTAGAGGATATTTACAACACACCTCTTTCTTTGGATCACCTCACAAAAGAGCAAAAATCCAATCTGCTTGAGGCTTACAAAAATGATTTTCTAAATGCAGATTTTAATACTTTAACAAACGAGTATCCAATTGCAAAACTTTATATGGGGTATACATTGAATCGTACTTCCAAGGATCAGAGCGCAAATTCCTCAAATATGATCCTCTACCTCCATAAAGATTTCTCAAATACCCTTTCTTTATTGAAAGAATATGGATATATCATACGTGAAAAAATTGATCAAAACGATATCCTTCGTATGATGTATACCCCTACAGGCTCAGCAGACAGCAACGAAACAGATGAAGATCTTACTCCGAGAGAAATTGTAGATCCTAAGAAAATACAAGACATTCTTGATCATCTCACACTTATAGATAATCAACGACTACTGAAAAACAACATCTATACCAAGTATACAGCAACTGTAAGTATCACTCTAAATACAGGTGACGAACTTCAATTTCCTCTTTTAGATGACAAGTAGGCTTAATATCTTCAGAATAAGAAGAACTCCAGGAAGTGGATGCAAACCCACTTCCTGGAGTTCTTATCGTTTCTACATTAAAAATCGAAGCCAGTTAAAAGGAATTAGAAAATAAATCATTGCTTTTCGTTTCTCTTTTATTTTTTGTCGTTCTACTCCCTTGGGGATCGCATATGTCCCATCGCTTAACGCTTCCACCGAATGGATTTCGTATTTTCCCATGCACTCTTTTAACTGTGCCGTTAATGGCTTACTATTCACAACAAGCATCAGTTCTGTATTTAAATAGGTACTACGCATATCCATGTTAAACGATCCCAATATTGCAAGATCATCATCAATCGTAAGGCTTTTTCCATGATAAGATACACCACCTTCATATTCTCGAACTTGAACATTTGTGTCAAGAATCTTCTCTTTGTTGATCATATAATCGGATGCACCAAAGGGATTTCCATTGTTTGCAACCGAATTCGTCATAAGCATTACATCCGTATGGTGGTTACACACCTCTTCTAGCGCGTCATACATGGTTTGATTGCAAATAATGTAAGGCGTATGAATCTTAACTTCCTTTTTTGCATGTTTCATTAATTCAATCAATGCATAAAAAACTTTGGGTTCTTTTGAAAATACATGGGTTGGGTTACGAAGAAGTGTAATTTTATTTGTCTCAACAGTAAGTTTCTCGTAAGATGGAGCTGTGAGAATTTCTGGATTTTCCTTTACCAGTTTTGCGTAGTGATCCTCTAGCTGTTTTTTTGCTGATTTCACCTTATCTTTTGAAACAAAAATGGAATGCTCTTTCAGTGGACTAGACACATTCAAATTCCACATTTCCTCAAAATGTAATTCTAATTGATGAATGGAGCTTGCTTCTTCTACATTGTTTGTATACACTAATACTTCACGATCATAATTCTTATAACCATAATTCCCTAAGAACACATTAAATGTATTTCGTCCACCCATAAGATATATGTTATCATCCACAAGAATATATTTATCATGCAATCGCCCCATCACCTTCCATGGTGTTAGAAGGTTCATTCGATTGTATAATTTTATTTCTACGTTGTCGCAAGAAGCCAGTGCATAGAAATATGGATTCCGATCCATTTCAAGAAATCCAGTAAAACCATCTACCAGAATCTTTACCTCTACTCCTCTTTTCGCGGCTTCCATTAACGTTGAAATCACATCTTTTCCACTTCGATCCGAATGAAAATCGTAAGTAGAAATTACAATTCTTTTCTTAGCCTGATGAAACATGCGAAGCCTTATATCCAGCGCTTCCTTGTTGTCTTCTATGATTCCTGCCCGATCCGATGATACCGTATCCAGGTAACAATCTTCTGCTGAAAACTCATTTTTATACGAATCACTGATTTTGGGATGCCTTCCATAGCTAATAAACACTCCTAACAGTTCATATAAGATAAAAAATAAAACTATATATGATATCCATCTCATTTTAAATTTCTTTTTTCCTCTTTTCATCTATGCATCCTTTAGACAACTGTCATTGATCACCATTCCTGTTAATTTCGGTACTTCAAAAATATTTGCAAACATTTCACACTTGCATAAGAATACATAATAAACATTTCGTCCACATTTTCTTAATGTTTCAAAATTTCCCTGTCCCTTAGCAATCAAAATATCTGCATTCTCCACAACTTGTTTTGCTGTAGAAGAAAGTTCCTCTATACATGTTCCTGCAATTCCATTTCCATTTGGCAAGACCGTAGTAAGTTCTGTTAATCCTACTTGAATGGCATCTTCCATGGTTGCATCATTTAATACCGCCTGCCCTCTTACAAGTACAGTGATTTGTAGGTCTGGATAAAGGTTTTTTAAAGTCTCAATTAACAATTTATCTGTTACAATTTCCCCACAATTATCTGTAAGATATGTAAGACTTCTACAATGTTCCAAGTCTTGACGCATACGATGAATCTGTTCTTCATCCACCAAAAGATCCACTGCATGATCCAACATCTTTTCCAACTCGTCCTCATCAATTTCTCGCATCGCTCCAAAATCAATATAATTTCCGATTAATGCATATTGAATCGCTAATTTTAAAGGGTCTTTTGCATTTTTTATTTTTTCTTTCATGCTAATTTCTTTAGAAAGCATGATTTTATTAAAATACTTTTTTATTTCTCCATAGGGATTTTTCATTCCAAAGAGTCTTTCTTGTAACGCAGTAATATCTCTTACGATAAGCGGAGCACTTGATGTCATGGGTGCTTCTGATACATACTTTAATATGGTTCTTAAATACTCTATTTTTTTCTGCTCACTTGCATTTTCTGGAACATCCTGCATATATTTTCTAAGGACACATGCCATACATTCTGAACGTAATCTTTCCATAGCCTTTCTCCTTTGTTATCCTATCTGATAGTGTACACCTTTTCTATCTTTACTTCCAGCCTTCCTATCAAAAAACTCTGATTAGAACATCGCGTTCTAATCAGAGTTTTTCTCTAAATCACGATCATAGCATCTCCAAAACTGAAGAATCGATAACGTTCTTTTACAGCCTCTTCATAAGCTGCAAGTACATGCTCCTTTCCAGCAAGTGCTGAAACAAGCATAATTAATGTAGACTCTGGAAGATGGAAGTTTGTAATCAGTCCATCCAGTATTTTAAATTGGTAGCCTGGATAAATAAAAATTTCTGTCCATCCACTACATGGCTCCAAATGTCCGTTTTCATCTGCTGCTGATTCAATTGTTCGACAACTTGTAGTACCTACGCAGATAATCCGTCCACCGGATTCTTTGGCATGGTTAATCTTATCCGCCGCTTCTTTGTCAATTTGATAAAATTCGGAATGCATATGATGATTCGTAACATCTTCTACTTTCACAGGTCGAAACGTTCCAAGTCCTACATGAAGCGTTACTCTAGCAATCTCTACGCCTTTTTCTTCCACCTGTGTTAGTAACTCTGGTGTAAAATGCAGTCCTGCCGTTGGTGCAGCTGCAGATCCTGCATGTTCTGCGTAAACCGTATTATATCTGTCTTTATCTTGAAGCTGGTGTGTAATGTATGGCGGAAGTGGCATTTGCCCAAGTTGATCTAAAATTTCCTCAAATATTCCTTCATATTCAAAGCGTATTAGTCGATTTCCTTCTTCTACAATATCTACAACTTCTCCTTTTAGAAGTCCCTCGCCAAAGCTTACTCTGGCACCAACTTTCATCTTTTTGCCAGGTCTTACTAAAGTTTCCCATACATCTTTTTCTTTTCTCTTCAAAAGAAGTACCTCTACTTTTGCATCGGTTCCCTCTTTTGCTCCAATAAGACGAGCCGGAATAACTTTCGTGTTATTAATAACCAAACAATCTCCCGGTTTTAAATAATCCAATATGTCTCTAAACTTACGATGCTCTGTATTTCCAGACACCTTATCAAGTACTAGAAGTCTAGAACTAGAACGATCCTCCAGAGGATCCTGCGCAATCAGTTCCTCTGGAAGGTCAAAATAAAAATCACTTGTTTTCAATGTTGATTCCTTCTCTCTTCACGCACTACTGTCTTAATTCAATTCCCATCTCTTCTAACGCTTTTAGGATTTTATCCATAGCTGCTGTTATATCCGCTTCTTCCAATGTTCGATCTTTTGCGCGGAACACAATCGAATAAGCAATTGATTTGTATCCTTCTTTAATCTGAGATCCTTCATACAAATCAAACAATGCAAAACGCTCTAAGTAAGCTCCACCTTTTGTTTCAATTACCTCTTCAATTTGTCCTGCAAGAATCTCTTTTGGAACAACCATACTAATATCACGTGTAACTGCAGGATATTTTGCGATTCCTTCATATTTTCTATCAAAGGTAGCATATGGAAGAATTGCAGGCATATCCAGTACTGCAACATAAGCACGGTCACCAATTCCATAGTTGTCCGCAACTTCTGGATGTACCTCTCCTAAATATCCTACTACACTTCCATCATATAAAATATTTGCTTGACGACCTGGATGGAGGAATGATTTTTCTGCATGTGGATCATAAGTTTCTCTTTGATTCATTCCTATTTTTTCAAAGAACTCTTCTACGACACCTTTCATGCTAAAGAAATCTCCCTCTCCATACATTCCAAGTGTAAATTGCATTCTCTCTTCTGGAAGTTCTGTTACAGGAAGTTGTTTTGGAAGATAAATGTTTCCAAGTTCATACAAACGAACAGATTTGTTTCTTCTATTATAATTTGTTGCAAGAGAAGTTAACATACCATTTAAAGAAGTTGTTCTCATAATACTGTAATCTTCTCCTAATGGATTCATAATATTTACCGTATTTCTAAGTGGGGAATCTTCTGGTAACAATAACTTGTCAAATACTTTTGGGCTTTCGAAAGAATAGTTCATTCCCTGACTAAATCCACAAAATTCTGCTATATTTCTTGCCATCTCTTCGATGCGAAGTTTGAAAGATAATTTTCCAGTCGTAGCCTCTCCTGTTGGAAGTGTCGTAGGAATATTATCATATCCATAAAATCTTGCCACTTCTTCTGCAAGATCCGCAATGCGGAATAAATCGTGGCGGAATGTAGGAGCAATTACCTCTTTTGTTTCTGCGTCATACGCCAAATCAATTTTTTCAAAATATCCAAGCATTTCTTCCTCAGATAAATTTGTTCCTAACATTGCATTGATTTTCTGTGCATCAAAAGGAACCCTTACAGGTTCTTTTACCTTTCCATAAACATCAACCATTCCACCGACTACTTCACCTGCTCCTAATTCTTCAATTAACTGGCAAGCTCTATCCATAGCTGCTTGTGCATTATTTGGGTCAAGACCTTTTTCAAATTTTCCAGATGCATCTGTACGAAGTCCCAAACGTTTTGCTGATTTACGAATACTTACTCCATCAAAACATGCTGCTTCAAAAAGCATTGTCTGAACATCATCTGTGATCATGGAGTTTTCGCCACCCATGATACCTGCGATTGCAATTTCTTTTTCTCCATCACAAATCATCAAAACTTCTTTATCTAAAGTCCGTTCTTGTCCATCCAGTGTTATGAATTTCTCATTGTCTTTTGCATTTTTTACAATAATTTCATTTCCTGCTATTTTGGACAAATCAAATGCATGCATTGGTTGTCCAAATTCTTCCATAACGTAATTTGTAATGTCTACAAGATTGTTAATTGGACGAATTCCAACGGATGCAAGTCTTCTTTGCATCCACTTTGGTGATGGAGCCACTTTAATATTTTTCACCACTCTCGCACAATATCTTGGGCAAAGATCTGAGTTTTCTACCGTAACCTTGATGTAGTCATTTACATCTTCTTCATTTCCTGTCTTTGTTACAACTGGTGGAACAAACTCTTTTCGAAATGTAGCTGCAGCTTCTCTTGCAATTCCAACCACACTATAACAGTCCACACGATTTGATGTAATCTCATATTCGAAAACAACATCGTTTAAACCAAGTGCTTCAATTGCACTAGATCCGATTACTGCATCTTCCGGCATAATATAGATTCCATGCTCTGGCGCATCTGGATACATTTCTTTTGTAGATCCAAGTTCTTCGATGGAACACATCATTCCATAACTTGGAACTCCACGTAACTTTCCTTTTTTAATCTTAATTCCACCTGGTGTTTTCACTCCGTCATGTCCTCCTGCGACACGACCACCATCTAATACGACTGGAACTTTGTCTCCTTCTTTTACATTGCTTGCACCTGTAACAATCTGTACAGATTCTTCCCCTACATTTACCTGACAAATAATTAATTTATCCGCATCTGGGTGTTTCTCTATCTTATCAATCTGACCAATCACGATTTTTTCAAGGTCTGCATCAAGTTCTTCGAACCCTTCAACCTTTGTACCAGATAATGTCATTGCGTCTGTATATTCCTGTGCTGTTACATCGAGATCAGGAACATATGCTTTTATCCACGATAATGAAGTATTCACGATTTCTTTCCTCTCTTTCTAATTAAAACTGTTTTAAGAAACGAATATCATTTTCGTATAACAGTCTCATATCATCAATTTCGTATTTAAGAAGGGCAATACGTTCAAGTCCTACACCGAATGCAAAACCTGTATATTCTTCTGGATCAATTCCACACATTTCAAGAACATGTGGGTGTACCATTCCACATCCAAGGATCTCAATCCAACCTGATCCCTTACAGAAACGGCATCCTTTTCCACCACATTTAAAACAGGTAACATCTACTTCCGCACTTGGCTCTGTGAATGGAAAATGATGTGGACGGAATTTTGTTTTTGTCTCTGGTCCAAATAATTCCTTCGCAAATACTTCTAATGTTCCTTTTAAATCTGCAAACGAAATATTCTTATCAATTACAAGACCTTCAATCTGATGAAAAGATGGAGAATGTGTTGCATCCACTTCATCGGATCTAAATACTCTTCCTGGTGCGATCATTCGAATTGGAAGTTTTCCTTGCTCCATAACACGTGCCTGTACTGGAGAAGTCTGTGTACGCAGTACAATATTTTTATTAATATAAAACGTATCCTGTTCGTCTTTTGCTGGATGATCTGCTGGAATATTTAATTTTTCGAAGTTGTAAAGATCATATTCTACTTCTGGTCCTTCTATAACTTCATATCCCATCCCAACAAAAATACGCTCTACTTCTTCTAATGCAATGGTGTTTGGATGACGATGTCCCAAAACAGCTTTCTTAGATGGAAGCGTAACATCTATCACTTCGGATTTTAATTTTTCTTCACGGATCCGTTTCTCCATTGTAGTTTTTGATTTTTCCAAGGCTTCTTCTATCGCTGCTCTTGTTTCATTTACTAACTGTCCTACCGTTGGTCTATCCTGTGGTGCAACATCTTTCATTCCTTTTAAAACAGCTGTCATTTCACCTTTTTTTCCAAGAAACTTAATTCTTACATCATTAAGTTTACTTGGGACATCTGCAGCCTGAATCTGCGCAAGTGCGTCTGCTTTAATCTGCTCCAATCTCTCTTTCATTCATTTTCTCCTTTCATATGTCAAAGGGATTCTCCCTTGTGCATCAATCCTTAAATCTGTAAAAAGATAACAAAAAAGACCTCCTCCCATAAAGGGACGAAGTCATAATCGCGGTACCACCCTAATTCCCACAAAAGTGGGCTCTTAGCCTTGTGTAACGTACAACATACGTCATTCTCTAATCAAATCTTTTCAAGAATGCAGCTAACGTGGGAAATTCGATTACCGTCTGAACTAAAGAGAACTTGCAGCCAATGATTCTCTCTCTCTGATAGGAAACGGATCTCTACTTTACACGATGATCGCTTTTTGTCTAGTTCATTTACTTTTCCATTGTAACATACCAATAGTGTTTGTCAAGCGTTTTCTATTTTTTCGCTCTTCCCTTGAGATTGCTCTTTTAAACGCTTTGTCACTCCCTCAACTGCTGCATTTAATTCTCCTCCTAATAGGATTACGTACATACAAAAGTATAACCAAAGCATAATTAGTATAATCGTGGTCAAACTTCCATACATATCAGAAAATCCTGTAAATATATCTAAGTAAACAGAAAAAACAAAAGAAATAAGGAGCCATCCGCAAGAAGTAAACACTGCTCCAGGTAATTGCTGTCTCATTGTTGTTTTATGTTTTTTTGTTCGGTCAGG
>JARIEI010000184.1 GCA_029256845.1 Ruminococcus sp.
AAATTAGAAATATTGCAGAAAAAATTAATATTCAAGTTGCTTCCAAACCAGATAGCCAGGATATATGTTTTGTTCCAGATGGAGATTATGCATCTTTCATTGAAACGTATGTGGAACAAAAAATTCCGCAGGGAAATTTTGTAACAACAGATGGGAAAATTCTTGGAAAACACAAAGGAATTACTCATTATACAGTTGGACAAAGAAAAGGACTAGGTTTAGCACTTGGATACCCAGCGTTTGTACTTGAAATTCGACCAGAAACAAATGAGGTTGTGGTGGGCCCTATGGAGGAATCTATGACTACCAGTCTTCGTGCAAATCAGTTGAATTTTATGGCAATAGAAGATATTACAGAACCGATTCATGTGTTCACAAAGATTCGTTATAACCACAAAGGATGTTGGTGTACAGTTGAAAAAATCGGGGAAGATGAAGTGTTGTGTACATTTGACGAGCCACAACGCGCAGTGACTCCAGGACAGGCAGTTGTATTTTATGATGGTGAATATGTGCTAGGCGGTGGAACAATTCTATGATTTATAGTGATTTTCATATGCATACATCCTATTCTACAGATAGTAGTGCATCGCCAGAAGAAATGATTCAAGGAGCTATAAAAAAAGGACTTCGAACCATCTGCATTACCGACCACTACGATAAAGATTATCCATATCACAAAGAAATGGGAACGAATGCTTTTGTCTTTGATCCAGATCCATACTTTGCGGAATTGCAAATCTTGAAGGAAAAATATTCCAATCAAGTACAGGTTCGAATCGGTGTGGAAATCGGCTTACAGAAGCATTTAGGAAGCTTTTACAAAGAATTTACGAAAAAGTATCCGTTTGACTTTGTGATCGGATCTCTTCACCTTGTGAAAGGGATGGATCCATATCTACAAGAATTATTTCAAACTTATGGAGACAGTGAAGCGTATCAGATGGCATTTGAAGAAATGTTAGAGAATGTAAAGAACGTGGATGATTTTGACGTTCTTGGACATATTGATTATGTGACGCGATATGGAACAAACAAAACAGCAGAATATTCTTATCAAAAATACAAAGAGATTCTTGATGAAATATTGAGAACAGTGATTCAAAAAGGCAAAGGTATAGAGATGAACATGTCTGGATATAAATATGGATTAGGAGTATGCCACCCACATCCAGATGTTTTAAGAAGATATAAAGAACTAGGAGGAGAAATCCTTACAATTGGTTCAGATGCGCATACGAAAGAGCAGATAGGGTATGCCTATGAAAAAGCAACTCACATTTTAAAAATGTGTGGATTTAAATATTATACAGAATTTTGTGGAAGAAAGCCGATTTTTCAGCAACTTCTATAAAATCTTAAATTTTACTTGAAATTTTGTCTTTAATTTAGTACAATTAAGCGTAGTTGATGAGTCTAGGCGGCAT